>JAGGZS010000192.1 GCA_021161885.1 bacterium | reverse complement strand
GTTAGAAACTTACCAGTATTTCACCTCTAATTTCAATTCTGTCATCATCAGTGAAATTCTTATATAGTAAGGTTAGTTCCATTAGAACCTCCTTAAAAATTCAAAGATCTTTTATATAAAATACCTGAAAAGCATATAAAACAACTAATCTAATATAAAACTATATTAAATTATTGTTCCCTTTCAAGTTAATTTTCGTAATTCTCTAAAATCTATATATTTAGCATCAATTCGGTAATCTTTGGCTAAAAATTTAAGCTGTTTCCCCCCTTTCTTGCCTCATTAAAATTACCTTTGATGAGTGAACCTATTTTGTACTCAATTAGAATGATTATGTTATTCTTTAAAACCAATGTCAAGAAAAAATTATAAATTTCTCGTTATTTCCGGCAACAATTTTTTTGCCTCAGCAGCCATTAAGCTGTTTGGTTCATCGGCAACATAATTATCTATCAAATCTTTAGCTTGTTTATAATCTTTTTTCAGCATAAGACATCTTGCCAAATTAAGTACGGCATCCCCAATAAAAGGGCTTGTTTTATACTTGTTGAGCATTTTAGTATATACGTTAACCGCGTTATCATAATCTTTTAATGCCTGATAAGCGTAACCAAGATTTAAAAGAGAAAAATCGACTATAGGACTTCTTGAATAATCTTTGACAATTTTATCATAAGCTTCCGCAGCGCCTTTATAATTTTTTTCTTCGTATAAAATATTTCCTTTTTTGAATAAAACAAAAGGATAATATTTACTTTTTTTATAAAGATCCAAAAATTCATCAACAGCAAGTTTTGTATTTGCATTTTCATAGGCTAAGAGCATTTTTTTAGATTTATGATCATGATAACGACCAATACTGACAAGTGCTACAATAACAAGAACAACACCTATGGCGATCCACTGGACTTGTTCCTTATTATTCTTGCAATAATCTACCGTTTTTCCAACAAATTGGAGAAAAAAGTCGGTTTTAAGCTGCTCTTCGGTTATTTTTTCTTTAGCCACAACAACGTCCTCCTTATGTTAATTTGGCTAATAACTGTTCACTGTTACTCATAATTTTTTTCAGATCGGATTCATCCAATCCGGCACCGATAACGACGTTTCTCCTTTTTTCAATTGACATTAAATCGTCCGGCGAATGGAAATCGGTGTTTACGATTAATTTAGCGCCGAACTTTTTTGCCAGTTTTGCCACATGACCATTAGTAAGAGAATGACCTTTGCGTAAAGTCAATTCAAGGTAAACCCCTTTTTCAGCGGCTAATTTCACATCGGCTTCAGTTATCAACCCGGGATGAGCCAAAAAATCTACTCCGGCCAAAATAGCCGCTTTGTTAGTCCCCTGCGGAACAGGTTCAACTACAGTCTGACCGTGGCAGGCTACAATCTTAGCTCCAAATTTGCGACAAAATTTTGTACATGAGTCAATTAGAGACGGCGCTACGTGTGTGAGTTCCACTCCGGGTAATACTATTATGTCATTATCGGTAGAATCTTTAATAGCTTTAACAAATTTATTATATTTTGTCAACAAACTTTCAATATTTGAATTGTCGGCATGGTCTGTCAAAGCCATAGCTTTGTAGTTCACCGACCTTGCGCGCTGTACGAGTTCAGAAGGAAGCAGTACTCCATCGCTAAAAAAAGTATGCATATGTAAATCGATTAAACCGTCCATAATAATTCACCTGACTGTATTAATTTTTCATAAAATACACATATCGGGATTTGAACCGACGACCCCATGATTCTGAATCCTATTTTAAATAGGTGTAATCTGTTTGTATCATAGAGCTAATAGTTTTGTATGCCACTAAAAATGTAACTATCCTTAAAAATAAGTTAATTTCTCTACTGTATTTTTTTTATTTAAGACCGAAACATATATCATAGTGTTTTTTATGCCGGTATGTCCAGTTAATTCTTTAACTACCGCTATGCCGATCTGATAAACTGTTTGGCTTGACTTTATGAACTCAAAATGATAAAATTAGTTATAGTAAAAATTATAATATTCAACAAAAAAAAGAGTGTGTAAATGTTAAAAAAGACTAATTTTCTAACTGCTGTCCTTATTTTTTTCCTGACTTCTTTTTCTTACGCGGATATGAATAATTTATCTGGTAAATACGCTTGCGTAGAAGATAAATTCATAACGGACTCACCTTATACAATCTATCTTATTCAGGATGCCCACTGCAACTATCAGGCACAGATGAGTATCTATCATACCGTGAAATATTTAACCGAATACGAAGGTGCTGAAATTATAACCATGGAAGGCGCGCAAGGACAGGTTGCAGCCGATGACCTGCGCTGTTTCCCGTCTGAGGAAACTAAAAAAATAGTTTCCGATTATTTTTTAAAAAATGGACGGATTAACGGTGTTGAATATTATGCGATAAACGATTCTAATCCGCTGAAGGTTATGGGAATGGAAGACCGGTCGGTTTATCTTGAAAATTTCGGTTATTTGCTCAAAGGGTTTCAGCTTGGCACCCAAGTTGAAACTTTAGCTCAATTGGCGGACGGTTTATCGGTTATGAAAAATAAATTGTACTCCGATGAATTAAAGGATTTAGAACAGATCGAACAGCAATATCAGGCAAAAAAAATTTCTATTCAAGATTATTTTTTAAAGTTGATACAAAAAGCCAAAGACAATAATTGTTTTTCCAAAACCGATTATCCCCAGCTTGATATCTGCGGAAAAATGATCGGATTAGAACGCCGGCTTAAAGTGAAAAATGTCGAACGGGAACGGGCGAGGGTTGTTAGGGTTTTAACCGAAAAAATGTCGCAAAATGAAGTAACCGATTTTTTGCAGGCGAATTTGAGGTTCAGGCTCGATAAAATATCTTATTTTAATTATCTTGAGTATCTTTTTGATTTATCAGATAAGTTCGGCGTTGATATCCACGATTACAAGAAACTGGTTCTATATAAGAAATATTTAAGATTGCATAACTCAATAAAGCATTCGCTTCTTTTTAATGAAGCACAACGCCTTAGCGAAAATGTTTTTATGGTTCTCAGCCGGAATGATAAACAAAGAAGGTTATATAAAATAGGTAAGGAAATTAAAAAATTAAGAAAAGGGTTTGAACTAAAATTATCCTCGGGCGATTGGGCGTCGTTAAAAAATAAAACATTGTTTTTCGATGATAAAACATCCCTTAAATTTTTAAAATCTAACGGGTGTAAAGTTTTAAATAATAATGATACATTAACCAGCCTTAAAAACGGGTTTGATGTAGTGCGTAATTTTTATGTATGCGCTGAAAAACGCGATTCTATAATGGTTGAAAAGACCTTATCTATTTTGCAGAAAGAAAAAGCCAAAAAAGCTATTGTTGTGGCAGGCGGTTATCATTCGTCCGGGATAGTATCGAAATTAAGAGAGGCTAATGTATCTTATTACCTTTTAAAGACAACGGTATCTGAAGTATCAAAAGATAACAAATACGCGTCTTTAGCTCTTGGTAAATTCTCAAAAGCTGAACAATATTTCGCGGACAATTTTAATTCTCTTGCTTTGGCTTCATGGCTGGAAGAAAATCCTCTTACGGGGAGCAATAATAAATTTATTTTCGGTAATATGTTTAAGTCTATGATGTTGTCGACGCTTGCGTGGCAGATGACAGGTTTTGACGCGGCATCTGTTACAGAACTTAACCTGCCTATTTTGCAGGCGATAAAAAATCATCTAAACTCTATTGCCTTGAAAATAGGTTATGATATACAGGTTACGGAACTTACAAGAATAAACGATCAGGTTTATGTGCGTTTGAATATTAAAGGAGCAGAGCTGGTTTACGGTTTGTTCGCCCAGCGGGACATATTGGACTGGAACGAACTTTCATCTGCCGGTTTAAACAAATCAAACGTACTTGATCAATTCCGGTTTTTGGGTGGATCGGTGCTGTTGATAACTCCGCGGCAGTATTCTAAAATACTATCCGTTGCGAAACAAGATATAGCAAATAAACCTCATCAGGTTACCGACGGGATTATTCGTTCTTTATTAACACACGAAAAGTCCGAAAAAATTATCGAGGTGCTTCTTATCCGGTCGCTTGACGGTAAATATGAAACAGATATGGATGAAATCGCGAAACAAATTACTTTTTCTTTACAAGCCATAGGGTTAGAAGAAACCAATGAGGCAGTGCGTGATTATATAAACGGCGCTTTTGTAAGGTTTAAGAACGCGGGCAGGCTTGTAGTGGATGATAATAATAAAATTATTTTTGATTGGAAAACAAGGCTTGCGGCATCGTTATCGGAGAGGGTTATAAATAGCGAACAAGGGGCGTTACTTGCAATAGTATCTGAAAAAGACGCAATAAAAATAAAAGACGGAACAATAAAACATATTTTTCTAAACAATGATATTCCTTTGGCTGTTCTGGAAAAATTTTTTGAATCGTTAGATGAAAACACAATAAAAGGTGATTACGAAATATTAAAAGCAGGGCATATAGTTTATAACGCAAGAATAATGACATTTAACGGAACTGCTTTGTTTGCCATGATAACCGGACGGGAACGCCTGCCCGAACTTCAGCGGTTATCTGATGGATATAGCCGCGCGCTTGCTGAGGACGGCATACCCGTTTCGCCTGCCGACAATATAGCTTTGGTAATGAATAATATTACAGATACGCAAAAAACAATTTCATTGGCGAAAGTAAGCCGGACAGGCACTGTTTCCGGTATAGTAGGCCCTTCATTAGCGATTGATATTGAAAATTATAAAAATATTGATAAGGCTATTTTTGAATTGAGCGAGTTTGTCAAAAACGGAAAAATCCCTATTTTGCAAACTGTCGGTCAGTTTCAAACTAAATATTCTAACATAACTAAATTGTTCCATAGCGCGTTTCCTTTATCAACCGTGGGAATAAGCCCTGAAACTCAAAAAAACGAATTCAAGATGATGCTTGAAGCGTTTTTATTTGCCGTTGATCATAATATGCCCAAAACAATGAAACTTTTAACTAATAATATCATGGATGTTATACAAGGCAATAATCCGCGTTATCATTTGATAGAAAAAGCGTTGAGCTCGGAAACTATGGTATCCGCTATTGATTTTGAAAAAGCGGATATGGATTTGATATATACGATTTATCTTAAATATCTTGATTATAATCCGTCAAAAATTGATGCCAATACCGTAAATCCTGTAATTTTATCAAAATTGTTAAAGCAAGTATATGTTGACGGTGAAAATATTACTCCTTCATCGGCTAAAGAAAAAGTATTGGCCTCGCTTACCGGCGGAAAATATAAAATTAAACTCGATATGTCTGAGGTTACTGTAGAACAAGAACGAACTCTGCTTGATAAAATATTCTCTGATACTTCCGCAATGGATACAGCGTTTAAAAATGCCGGATTATCTTTTGAGAATACTAAAAGTATCAGGGTGAAAATATCAAGGTTATCTAATCAGGCGCTGATATCCGATTTTAGGGTTACGGTTGAGGATTATAGAGGCAATGAACATCTGCTTCGCCTGCGCGCGGTAGATAATCCTGCGTTTTTTGGGATTTTTGCGCACAGCATTAACTCTATGCAAATTAAATCATCCGAGCATGCTAAATTATTCCCTAACATATATTATTATACAGGACAGCCGGTTCGGGGTGTAAAATGGTACTTCGCTCAACATATAGAAGGTATTTTAGCAGACAGAATAGATGCGTATCCTGAAGAATTTTCCAAGCAGGAAGAATTGTTAACTAAAATAGAGGCGGCTAAAGCGTGGTTTAAGTTCTGGAAACTTGAAGAAGAAGTAATCCTGCCCGAAAACCGCGGAAAAATACCGCATAAATCCAAAGTAATGCTGCCGACAACATTATCAGGCGTAGTTATTCCTAAAGACGGAAGCGACGCAATGATTTTAGGTATTGGTTTCTCAATGCCTAACCCTCCTGTTTCATTCTTTGAGTTTCTCACTTCACTGCAGTCAGGGTTTAACCTTAAACTAAGTGAACATCTTATGGTTTTCGGCAATGCTATGGTATCTGTTCTTGGATTTGAAGATTCACTGCTGCTGCTTCAGGAAGCAATGGCTGAACTTATAACATTCTATCAGGGTATTGCATTTGATGAGAATGATGTGGAGTATACAACCATTGCCAAACTGCAATTGTATATTAAAAGTTTGCGTCACCATATGAACCGCGGTTCTGTAAAAGAATTAATAGATACGGTTTACGGCGGCAATGAGATTGACGCGTTTAACCATATTTATAAAACAGCGGTAAAAAAGCAGATCGACCCGTTACTGCTTTTACAAGGACAAATGAAAATATGGGCAAACAAGAAACCTTCTGTCGCTGAGGCAAGATCAGAACTTAAACAGAAAAATCCCAGTATTTTAACCGTAACAGGCGGTACGGGCGGCAACAGTTTAATAAACGCGATTAAGAACGTAGAAGATGTATCGGTTGTTAACCTTGTTACTACATTTGACAGCGGCGGCCAGTCTTATTTATGGCAGGATATTCTCGATCCACTCGTTGGATATGTTTATTCAATGGGCGATAAAACCAATGTCGCTGTAGCTTATCTTGATGACGCGAAACAGGATTTGATGAATAAACGATTGCCGGATAATATTCAGGCAGATTCAATATCTCCTCTTATACCGGAATTAATAGCCCCGACTCTCGCGAAATATCCGGAACTTAAAGATTCCCCTGAGTTCCTGATAAATTTTATCGATGTGGTTCATCAGATTGATAAGTTAATTGAATTTATTAACCAAAAACATCTTGAAAATCCTGAGAAATATAGAAAAATCGATCTTCGTAAAGCAAGTTTAAAAAACCTGTTTGCTGAAGCGGTCAATTTTTTCGCGCAGTGTTATGATTTTAAGGACGGAAACCTTAATATTGACAACACCATAGTAGGTTCATATATGATGCATACCCTGCTCGGGCTTGATAAAGGGCTTGTTATACCTATTTCTACAGATGAGGGGACTTTGGTCGCACGGTTAAAAAATCCGCTTCCCGCTGAAAAAATACCCGGCTACGATAAGAAAATGCGAATCGATACGCGTATTGACAGAAACAAAATAGCCGATGACGGAACAGCGGTATTCGGTGAACACTATATAGGTGAAATAGGCGAAATTGATGAGGGCTTCAGTAAAGAAATTGAATATGTGGAAACTGTAACAAGCCCAGATGACCAACAGCATAAACCGGGCATATCCGAAATGGCGGAAGCGGCGATTAATTATCCGTCATTAGATGTTATAATTGTAGGTCCGGGCAGTTTATACACGAGTATTCTCGCTAATTTTACCGTCAAAGGTTTTGTTGAGGCGCTTATAAAACGTAAAAATGAGCAGATAATTACTTATCGAGGCGGACAAAGAGTTCTAATAGAACCTGCGGCAAGGGTGTTTGTGGTTAATCCGATTTATTCTCCAGAGGATGTTGGCTTATCAATTACTGAACTGCTTTTAATGGTCGAAAAAACTGCCCAGATTGCTACGGGCAACCCTGATTTGAAGTTTGAGGATATGTTTGACGCAGTCGTTATGAATGACCCGACTAAAGCGTCCGATGAGGTTCAGGCATTTATCAGAAAAAATAATTTTAAGGTGATTATTCCTACTGGTCAAGATAAAGAATTTATGGAACAACGTGGTGTTGAGGCATATTCATTTGATATGTGCACCATAGAAAAAATGCCTACAAGAAAGGCGGGGTTTGAACTTGAGTATGTGGATAAATTAACTTATTCTGCCGATAAATTAACTTTAATAACAAATATTTTCCGCAAAAACATAAGAGCCCAGAAATATGCAAGACAAATTAATATGGGATTAGGAAACGGATTGAATCAGGAAATCAAACAGCAGCAGGTTAAAAAAATCATTAAGAAAGGAAAAGTTAAAAAATTAGCTAAAGGCGGAAGGTTTGTTAAAGAAGGCATAAAATGGCTTAATATGCGGGCTGGACAGCTCAATAAAAGAATAATACAGGAAACCGACCCTGACCTGAAAATTCAAATGCAGGACGATTTAAAGCTGATTGAAAAGGTTATAACCTTAATTAGTTCCCGTGATTTAAACTTGTTCTCTGTTCAGCCGGAAACAGGTTCTAAAGGTATAATTATTGATAGCCCTTCTCAATATCAGTTTGCCGTTAATATTATAACAGATGAAAAAGGTTTGAAAAACGGTGTTTATTTTTCTGCCGGGTTGGTTGGTTTGGTTGAAGATTATATCAAAAAAGCCGAACAGATGCAGCTTATCGGTCAACACGATACAAGCGTTCAGTTTAATACGCGCGCAGGGGCATCTGCCGCTGAAGCCTTGTTTAATCAACTGGCTAAATGGATTATTTATATGGAAAATAAAGAAAGCGTTGCTTGGGAAAATATACGCTCACAGATAAAAAGAATCAGTACCGATTATATTAGCGGTAAACGTCCGGTTTACGGTACTTATCTCAATGAAGAAATAGGACGGCTTGTACGAGAAGAATTAGCGGAAAATGATATAAACACACCTAAAGATGTTATCGGACTGGCATCGTCCGCATCGTTATCCGATAGAATTGCTGTGCTTGAAGAAAAAGTTAAATACGCGAAACGGGCGGTTCAATATAGGGACTATTTAAAAAGAGAAACGGAAAATTTAACAGGTCGCTGGGGAGCGTTTATATATGATTTTTACAGTTTTGACAAAGCAGGGGAAATTGTCAAAAACAGTCAAATTGATAAAATAATATCGCAATTAGGATACTCATCGCTTAGAGGTTTGGTTAAGGATTACGCAACTCAACTTCAAGAAATTTCTCAATCTTTCGAACAGGATTTATCAGTTGATACACTTGTTTTATGGTCTCTTAAACTTGCTCAGCTTGAATCTGTCTTTACTCCGCTACTAACGGAATTCGACAGATATTCGCCTCTTGTTCCTGAAGACCAACAACCGCTTTACCGGTCTACCAGAAAAAAATTATTTTCAATGAGGATTTATGTGCAGAGTTTATATTCCCATGTTACCGCTTTACAGGATAACGCCCTGATGCTCGATGCGTTAAATCTATTAAGGTCGGTAACCATAGAACAAATGGAAGAATCATTGCGCAATTTAAATCTTAACGCGGTTTTTGAACAGCAGCCAGGGTTGCGTATTAGCGAAGATATTCCACCTGATATCGTTGAAATAAATAAAATGCTTTCCGGACTAAGGGATAAAAAGCTTGAAGTATGGATGAATGAGCATATAACCAAATCAACGCTAACTGAAGTTAAAAAGTTAAATAAAAATTTAGACGATTTTTTAAAGGTTTTGAATATGATTATGGAATCTTTTCCGCATCTGCGCGGCATAGATGTACGGGCTGTACCCAAAGATGCCACTGAAGAGGAAAGGCTTATTATTAATGCACTTAATGAGGTTAAACAGATGGTGGAACACCAGAAAATGAATGATTACAGCTCAATATATTATTTCGGCAGCGCTTTAAACCATTATTATATAAAAAACTTGTTCAGTACACTTGAATCAATTTTGCCTGAAGAAAAAAGAGCGGCTTTGGCTCTAATAAGACGAGCTAATAATTTGTTAATTGATTTAAACGGCGATTATCAAGCTGTGCAGGAAAAAATTTATGACTTTCAACGGTTATATATACAAAATTTTGGGCGGTTCGTTAGGTATCTTGCGTCAGAAGATAAACTGCCCGGCAGAAACAGTTTTTTTGGGTCCGCAGCAGCAGGCGGTACGGCTGTTGAAGTGAATAGAATTATCCGTGAAGGAGAAGTTTCACGTATTCAGCCTGAGGATATGTCTTTTAACGGCATTAAAAATGAGCTTCAGCAAGCCGCATTTAAGTTAATGATTGATTCAAGAACACAACCTGATGAAAATCGACAGGATATGCAAGCCGCGGCAGCATTGTTTTTTAGAATTAATTCTTTATTGCAGTCGGATAATTTCAGGTTTTGGCAGGTAATACCTAAAGACGGTAACCCCAGTTTGTTTATTGATGATGAGAAGCATTTTAAGTTTGCCTCAATCAGAGGTAACGATATTTATTTTTCTAAAGGATTTATTGACAGAATTAATTTTCTTAAATCAAGGGGATTAACCCAAACCGCTTTGAAAATGCTTACCGAAGCGGTTGTGCATCAAATTGGATTGAGTATTTTTTCAGAAGATTTGGATATACGCTTTGACCAGAACAGAGCTGATGAGCTGTTGTGGCAGTATGGATCGTATATTAGCGGACGCGCTCCTCTTTTAAGTATAAATGGAACTCGGGAATCCGTTCTGCATCAAGATATTGTCGAGATAGCAAAAGCATATTCCCAATCCGGTGAAACCGATGTTGCTAAAATTCCCGTTTTTAGGTATCCGGGAGATAACCCAGAGCTTCGCAATGAACTTAGGAAAGCATTGTTGTCAGATAAAATAAGCATAGACGATTTTCTTGAAACCGTTGTTGAACATTATGTGAGAATGACCGATTTAGGAGCGCCTTCAGAACTGCTTTATAATAGCGAATATTATCACCCGGGCGAAGTTTTAGGTTATGTTCAAAATTTTCCACAGATATACGGTCGGGATGTACTTGGCACACATAGCCCGATAGCCGAAAAAATTATTAACGAAAGCAAAACCGATGAAGCAGCTAAACAAAAAGCACATAAAGTTATAACAACTCTTTTGACTTCACCGCAATATAAACCTTTTGTCCAGTCTCTCGCACCGCATGAACTTGAAGATATGATGTACGACATTTTGCGTATCGTAACCAACGACGACGATCCGTACAACACATTAAAAACAGAATATAACCAAAAAGGTCTTGACGCCTTATCGCGTATGGATAAAATGATTGACCAACAGCCCGATCCGCTTTATGCCGCATCATTAGTAGCTATTGCCGGCAATGCTCTTGATTTTGCCGATATGAAAGCTCATGCCGAATTATCTAAGGCAGGGTTCTCGTTTGTCGATGAAATAGCGAAAATACTCAGTCCCGACCAGCATATCGTTAAAAACGATTACAAACTTTTACTGGACAAGTTAAACGCAAAACCTAACCAGACAATTCTTTACGCTATAGATAACGCAGGCGAGATTATTACAGATTTGCCGTTACTAAAATTGTTACTGCAAATGGGACATAAAATTGTATTGACTACCCGCCATAAACATACAGTGAACGATGTGAGTTATTCCGACGCGTTAGACCTTTTCTCCAATCCGCAGGTTATAAAATATTTTACCGGCAAGGACGGGCAGTTGATCCTTAATGATGATAATTTTAAAATTATCCACAGCGGCTCTAATGTTACTGGAACCGATTTAAGGCGCGCTACCCCTGAGTTTATAAGTGAGTGGCAAAATGCTGATATAAGATTGCTAAAAGGGCAGGGTAACTATGAAACCTTAAGGTATTACCCTATGCGGCAGGATATGTTTTTCCTTGTTAAAGTTAAAGAACCGCAAGCAACAGCCCGACAGTATGCCAAAGGCGATGTGTTAATAGAATATCGAGCGCCTAATAATCTTGTGCGCTCGTATATGGTTGACGGAATAGATTTTGTAAAAGAAAAATTGAAATTAGATTTGAAGCAAAAAGAATTAGATGATTTTAAAGAGTTTATAAAATTTTATCTCGATTATTTGTCTACAAAAATCCATGATTTTTCTATAACAGGTGAAAATAATAAAGCGGCTGAAAAATTTATTGAAGGAAAAAATTTTCTAACTGCCCTGCGTGATTATCCGCAGCTTAAAGATACTCTTTTGGCGAATATTGAGATACTCCTTGATAGAACCGATACGCTGGACGTTTTATTATCGGAATTTTTAAAACCTGCCGCAGCTAATTTTGAAAATGATCGGCAGGCGTTAGGGGATCAGTTTATAGTTATTGATTTTGAGGCGGTGCCTGAGGGCGATCTTGGATATTTGGATCAGCTTTTAGCTTCGTTATCGGATATGCGCCTTGATGAACCGGCAGTCAACTTAAAATGGGTTATTTTCTCCGATAAAATAAATTCGACAGATGTTATGGAAGAATTGATGCGCCGCAAATTTTATCGTCCAAATATGGAAATTATCGGGAAAGATAAATTGGAGCTTTTTAAAAATAAGATTTCTTATGAATCTCCAATAGACGGGGTATATAAGATGCTTAATTCCGAATCAGCGGCAAAAGAAGTTTTGCCGTCGGCAGTAAAAGTTATAACCGACAACAAAGATGCAGCCGAGTATTGCGCTAACGAGAAGTCCATAGTCTTTCAGCTTGATTCGCAAGATAAATTTACTAAAATATCCGATTTTATATCGGGGATAGTAAGTATCGACTCTATTATTCACGGCGGGAAAGTGCCTAACCTTATAGTAACCGATCCGCAAGGAGGCAGTATTTATACATTAGCCGATCTTTCATCTGCCGGACAAACGGTTACGGCAGATGAACTGAGCGGTAAAATTTTGGGCATAAAACCTTCAAAACCCCGCAAAGAAAAACTGCGTGATTTCAGGTTTGACCGTGTCATAGAAAGCGCTTTGTAACATTATTTTTATGTTTTTTTTGTTCGCAACAGCTGAATAAAAAAATTATTTTTTCTCGGTAGGCGGAAATTCATATAACATTTTATTCACTGCTTCATTTGTTCTGTTCTGTTTTATTTCCGGATCGTCAGTCAAGGTTACTTCCGCTTTGGCAGTAGAGCGCCAAATAGGTTGTTTTGTCGTGGGATCAACAAAGTCTATAACAACTGTCCCTTCATCGAAATTAACGCAGTATGTTTGTGTTAAACTTGGTCCGCTCCAATGAGTCCATGTTGCCGGATAACCCGGGTATCCGTAATAATTAGTTAATGTAACCTCTTTTGTTTTTTCTTTTAATGATGCGGTGTAAGCTACATAAAAATCGGGTTTGCCGGACGAAATTTTTTTGTATCCTTTTTGAGTTAATTCCTTTAAAACAGCGTTTTTAATATTTGATTCAACAACATTATCGATTATTCTCGGATCATTGACGCTTATAGTCGCGTTGGGCATCCAGTCGAACGTCTTTAGGTTACTAAAATTAACAGAAGTATCGTAGTTTGTAGTTACACTGATAGGGGCGCATCCGGCAAACGTAAAAATAAAACAGGCGCATAAAATGTTTCTTAACCACAACATAACTGCATCTCCTCTCATTCGTTTATGATTGGCTGAATCAATGAGAACAATCTTATCAAATTTTTGAGTATGATAAAAACTTTTTTATATATCAGGAAGAATTATATACCGGATTAATCAATAATTAGTTTATACTTTTTTCTGGTTTTAAACCTAAACTTTCAATTTTGCTAATGTAAAAATATTTGTAATTAATAAAGGAGAGCATTATGGGAACAGACGTAAAAATTATTGTTGTAGGCGGAGTAGCCGGCGGAGCGTCCGCAGCTGCTCGGGCAAGACGGTTATCGGAAAAATCCGAAATAATTATTTTTGAACGGGGAGAGTATGTCTCATTCGCTAATTGCGGACTGCCTTACCATATTGGCGGCATTATAAAAAAGCGTAAAAAATTACTTATACAAACACCTGAATCGTTTAAAAAAAGATTTAATGTTGATGTCAAAATTAAATCGGAAGTTATGACAATTGACCGTAAAAATAAAACGGTTAAAGTAAAAAATATAGATACAGGCGAACAGTATAATGAATCTTATGATTTTCTTGTTTTAAGCCCTGGCGCCGAACCTTTCAGACCTCCCTTAAAGGGTATAGATAATGCTAGAGTTTTTACTCTGCGCAATATGCCCGATATGGACAGGATAAAAAAAGCGGCTTCTCAAACGGTATATAATAATGCCGTAGTCATTGGCGGTGGATATATAGGGCTTGAAATGGCGGAATGTTTAAGGGAAATTAATATGGATGTTACTGTTGTCGAACTTGATAAACAAGTTATGACTCCGGTTGACCCGGAAATGGCTGTTCCGCTTCAGGATCATCTGCAGGAAAAAGGTGTCAGCCTGAAATTATCGGATTCTGTAGAAAAATTTATTGATAACGGTGATTCCCTGATTGTTGAAACAAGTAAAGGGGATAAAATAAAATGTGATTTCGCTGTGTTATCGGTTGGCGTAAAACCGGATATCGCGTTTGTGAAACAAGCGGATATCGCAATCGGCTCAAGGGGCGGGATAAAAGTTGATGAGAATATGCTGACCAATGACCCTTGTATTTTCGCTGTCGGCGACACTGTGGAAGTTGATGATTTTGTCGGCGGGTTCAAGACTTTAATACCGCTTGCGGGGCCTGCAAACCGGCAGGGCAGAATCGCGGCAGATAATATTTTCGGACGAAAAACTCAATATAAAAAAACTCAAGGCACGGCTATTTGTAAAATATTTGATCTGACCGTGGGTATGACAGGGCTGAATGAAAAAAGTTTAAAACGTAAAAATTTTGACTACGAAAAAATATATCTGCATAACGAAAACCATGCGGATTATTACCCCGGCGCTACACCAATGAGCATGAAGGTTCTGTTTGATAGAAATAACGGTAAGCTGCTGGGCGCTCAGGTAATCGGCAGAGAGGGAGTAGATAAACGAACCGATGTGCTCGCTGTGGCTATACGGGCTGGATTGACCGTATCAGACCTTCAGGATTTGGAACTGACATACGCTCCGCCTTACGGATCGGCTAAAGACCCTGTGAACTATGCGGGGTTTATCGCTGGCAATTATTTATCCGGCGATGTGCGAATTTGTCATTTTGATGATATTAAAAATAAAAATGGCAACCAGATTGTACTTGATGTACGAACTGTAAGAGAATTTGAAGCGGGACATATCCCTGATTCGCTTTTTATCCCTTTAAATGAACTTAGAGAGAGATTAAACGAAATACCTCGCGATAAAGAATGCCTTGTTATCTGCTATCAGGGATTAAGGGCGTATATCGCCTGCCGAATCTTGTCGCAAAATGGGTTTAAATGTAAAGATTTGAGCGGTGGATACAAAACTTACTGCTGGTTCGATAAAATAGGAAAATAAATCTATTTTTTAGGTATTTTAAAAATTTTTATGGTCGGATTATTT
>JAGGZS010000289.1 GCA_021161885.1 bacterium | reverse complement strand
TCTATTTTTAGTTAAAAAAGTAAAAAAATCCAGTAAAAAATTTTTGAACCTTTTTTTAAAAAAAAAATCAAAAAAATAAAAAAAATGCTTTTCAAAAAAATTTTTTTCGGTTAATATCTTTAGCTCTATTGGAGAAATAGTGTTATCTATTAAAAATATAGGTTGATATGAAATTTAATGATGATTTTGAAGCAAAAAGAAAAAGTATGTTGTTTGGTCTTGGATTTGACGGGGACAAAGATCATAAATATATAACCAAGGGAGATAATTTTTATCTCTCCGGCGGGTCGAACAAGACGCATGAACTTATGCTTGATAATGTTATGCGTTTCAATTGGCATCTTAAGAAATACGGCAAAAAAATGGAACATATATCTCGTGAAGAATATTATAAAATTGTTAAGCAAATAGGCGGAGATAAACTTAATTGGGGCTATTTCGATACATGATATAAAGATGTTTTTTTGTCTTTGTCTATGTTGAAAATAGTCCTTTAATCAAAATATTTTTTTATATCCATTTAATTTAAAATCTTTAAACCAAAAAAAGGAGAGATTATTATGAAAGTTGTACCTCTTTATGATCGGTTGCTTGTAAAGCGAGTTGAAGCGGAAGAGAAATCAAAAGGCGGTATCATTCTTCCCGACAGCGCGAAAGAAAAACCAAAAGAAGGTGAAGTTATTTCTGTCGGCAAAGGCAAAATTAATGACAAAGGCGAGAGAGTAGCTTTAACAGTTAAAGAAGGGGATAAAATTTTGTTTTCCTCTTATGCCGGTACCGAAATTAAAGTTGACGGCGAAGATTTTCTAATTATGAGAGAAGAAGACATTCTCGCTGTAATTGAATAACAATATAGAATTTATTTTAAGGAGGAAAAATAATATGTCTGCAAAACAATTAAAGTTTAGTGATGAAGCACGCCAGTCTATTTTAAAGGGTGTGGAAAAACTTAGCGCGGCTGTTAAAATTACTTTAGGGCCTAAAGGGCGTAATGTGATAATAGACAAAAAGTTCGGCGCTCCTACAATAACAAAAGACGGTGTTACGGTTGCTAAAGAGATCGAACTGGAATCCCCTTATGAAAATATGGGCGCTCAAATGGTTAAAGAAGTTGCTTCAAAAACTTCCGATATCGCCGGAGACGGCACAACTACAGCCACAGTTCTTGCTGAAGCTATTTATGGTCAAGGACTCAGAAATGTAACCGCTGGTTCAAACCCGATGAAACTTAAAAAAGGCATAGAAAAAGCGGTTGAAACAGTGGTAGCTGAACTTCAAAAAATGAGCAAACAAATTAAAGACACAAACGCTATCAAACAAATAGCGACCATATCGGCTAACGGCGATACAACCATAGGCGAAATTATCGCTAAAGCAATGGATAAAGTCGGTAAAGACGGAGTTATCACTGTTGAGGAAGCGAAAAGTATAGAAACTCATCTTGAAACGGTTGAAGGTATGCAGTTTGACAAAGGTTATCTTTCACCTTATTTTGTAACTGACACAGATAGTATGCAAGCCGTGCTTGAAGACTGTTTTGTTTTGATTTACGAGAAAAAAATATCCAATTTAAAAGATATGCTTCCGTTACTTGAAAAAGTGGCGCAATCGGGCAAACCTCTTCTTATTATCGCTGAAGATGTTGAAGGTGAAGCATTAGCTACTTTGGTAGTTAACAAAATACGCGGTACTTTCCAGTGCGCGGCTGTAAAAGCTCCGGGCTTCGGCGACAGGCGAAAAGCTATGCTTCAGGATATAGCCATCTTAACAGCCGGTAAATGCGTAACCGAAGATTTAGGGCTTAAACTTGAAAATTTAACTCTCGAAGATCTCGGCAAAGCGAAAAGAGTTACCATTGACAAAGAAAACACCACTATTGTTGAAGGCGCGGGAAGCACTGATGACATTCAGGCGCGCATAAAACAAATCCGTAACGAAATTGAAGTTTCAACTTCAGATTACGATAAGGAAAAATTACAGGAAAGATTAGCTAAACTCGCCGGCGGAGTCGCTGTAATCAATATAGGCGCTGCAACGGAAGTTGAAATGAAAGAGAAAAAAGCACGTGTTGAAGATGCTCTTCACGCCACGCGCGCGGCTAACGAAGAAGGTATAATTGCGGGCGGTGGCGTTGCTTTTATAAGAGCTCTTCCGGCACTCAAATTAATCAAAACCGATGACCCTGAAGAAAAAATTGGGATAGATATAATTTACCGTTCTCTTCAGGAACCTGTAAAACAACTTGCCGCTAACGCCGGCAAAGAAGGTTCGGTTATCGTCCAGGAAGTTCTGTCTAGAAAAGGTAACGAAGGTTATAACGTAGCTGATGATAAATTTGAAGACCTTTTTAAATCGGGTGTTATTGATCCGACAAAGGTTACGCGTTCCGCTTTACAGAACGCTTCGAGTATATCCGCATTGCTTCTTACTACAGAATGCCTCATTACTGATTTACCTCAGGAAAAATCGGATATGCCAGGTGGCGGGATGCCGGGTGGCGGAATGCCGGGTATGGGCGGCGGAATGCCGGGTATGTATTAATAATATACCTTTATTTGAATATATTAAGGG
>JAGGZS010000123.1 GCA_021161885.1 bacterium | reverse complement strand
CCATATCAACAATATCTACAGAAGACATTTTTTCTTTTTCTTCGGTAGATACAAAATGGTCTGATGTGGCAAGAACACCACCGTTTATAACATTTAATTTACTTTTTTTAAAAATATCTTTTAGATATTCAGGGTTATTATTAATAAAATATTTACGTTTATTATTCAGGGATATTATTTTATCAGGTATCACGATATCCCCGATTTTTAATTTTTTAGACACCGCGCCGGAAATACCGCACAGAATAACTATATCGCTTTTTTTTAATATATCTAATTTACGTTCCAATCGTTTGGGTTTGCGAAAAAGCACACCGCATTTAATTAAATAAATATTTATATCGCCTGACGCATAACACAAATTACCCTTTTTGTTAAAACACGATAACCCCTGCTGCAAAGCGTTAACTTCTTCAGCCATAGCAGTTACAATACAAATATTCATTATGTTTATCACACCTTAAAGAAAAAACTATTTTTGAATTTTGTTTAAATCAGACGGTTTAATGTATCCGTCTTCATTAGTATATTTCTTTATCAACCGTTCCCTTTCAATGACTTTCTTAGATTTCTCATCCCATTGATGTACTAACTGCGGATCGGTTTTTTGTTTTTCAAAAAGAACATAATGATTGTCAATCATATCTTCGACCTCAATTTGAAACCGCAAATTAAGTTCTGTCTCTGTTTCCGGCACATCCTCAAATACGAGTATCGCATAAATAAAAGGACTGGTTTTTAATGATGATATATTACGCAGTAAAAAACGGGTACGGTTTGTATCCGGCCTGATAGAGTCCAAAGGTTTATATTCTTTTCCCGACGACCCCTCAAGCGCTATGGTTTCACGCGGTATACGCACATTCAGCTGGCGGGGGTTGTGGATGGATAAATCAAACAACAGATATTTTTCAGGCGACTCAAGCGGAAAAGGACGCCTTTTTAACGCATAAAAATAACTGTTCTTACCTCTTGTCCTTAAAGGGCAAGTTATTTCAAAACGTAATCCCTGATAAGTGTACACATTACCGCTGACAGGTTTATACTGCAACTCAAAAATTTTATTTTGCGAGATTTTTTTTCCGCTCGACGCGCACCCGCTAATAAAAAAAACAATCAAAATAAAACAAAGAAAAAATATTATATTTTTTTTATTCATAGCGTCTCCTCTATTTACCATTTATATTTTCGCCACACTAATACGCAAAACAAAATGTAAAACAGCAAACCTGACCAAAAACCGTAATCAAGAAAAATCAAAAAAAATGTCGAAGATGTATCATACAGCCCTGCATAACAAAGCTGTCCCCAAACAACCGACGCAGTTCCCGCAATAACCAGATACCGTATCCAAAAAATTTTTTTATACCGCCGCATCAGCCATAGGAATATCACCAATAATACAGGATACAAATATAATAAAAAAGAATATATATGAACATTTTTTAATTTTGATAACTTTAAAACCGATTTACCAAGCACATTTTTTCTTGCCCGCCATATAACATCAGGCAGTCTGTAACCGGCATAAGACACAAAAACAGAATTTTTTTTAACCGCATTGCGAAAAATATATTTTGCCGATATAAAAATTAAAGTATCTGAAAATTGAAACTTTCCTGAAGGTAAAGCAACCATTTTTATACCATAGTCACAAGTTACCCACGGCATAAAAAAAGATATCCCCGCGCCAAAAACACATACCGCCAATAAAATCCTGCTTTTTATTTGTTTTTTCTTATGCCTGTATCCCATTAAATTATGCTAATACTTGAATTATAAGTTCTATTACAAAAAAAACTATCATAGGAGACAAATCTAACATACCCCCTAACGGCGGGATAAGTTTTCTTACAGGAGCAAGTACCGGTTCCGTAAAAGAATACAAAAAACGAACTATCGGGTTATATGGGTCAGGGCTCACCCAGCTGAGTATAATCCTGAAAAAAAGTATCATCTCATAAAAACGAAGTAGTTTAATTAAAATCATTTCCAATAATTCCTTGACTGATTTACATACGGCAGCTGCCGCTTGATTGAATCTATTATTTTATCGGCGGATATATCTTTCATACACCGCATAAACTCATCACCTGAATTCGGGCATTCATTTTTATAACACGGCGAACAAGACGGACGCGATACAATCTGCTCACCAAGCCCGTACATATCAATTTCCTGATTACAAGTTGAACCGAACAAAGCTATAGTCCTCTTCTTGAGAGCCAACGCAAGATGCAGAGCAAGCGTATCGGTTGATACGATAATATCACAGACATTCAAAATACCTACAAATTTATCCATAGGGTTCCCGCAGCCCGCATCAATGAGATTATCCACATCTTTACATTGAACCATAATTCGCCCGTTACGTTCTTTTTCGTCAGGACCGCCAAGCAGCAAAACCACAGCGTCTAAATTTTTAGTTATTTCACGAATAAGTTTTATCAGATTTTTTTCGGTATAACGTTTTGTGGCAAACCTATCGCCTGCTCCCGTATTAAGCCCGATTATATATCTATCGGATATTCCGCCTGCGACGGACAATAACTGTTTGCCGTAATTCAGATCAAAATTATGTAAAGGCAGTTCATAATGTCCGTATTCTTCGCCGGCGAACCCCATAGAATCGAGCATATCGCGCTGATATGTCTTTTTATTTTTAAAAAACTTTAATTCATCGCACATACCAAGCGCGAGCGAATAATGAGCGTCATCGGTAAAAGGATAAATATTTCCTATTTTATTAAATCCAAACCCAAACTTATTATCAGCGCTCACAATAGTTGCCAACGCAGCTGCGCGAACCTCTTTGTCTATAGAAAACAGGTAATCAAACCGCTCAATCTGAAGGCGCAAACACGACTGCGCCCCATACTCAATAACCCTGTCAATTAAAGGATTATTGCGCAAAAAAATTCTGCTTTGACGGTCAACAAGCCATGTTAGGTGAACCTTTTTAAATTTTTCTACGATTATAGGCAAAATAGGTGTTGTCCTTATAACATCACCCATTGCCCCAAGTTTTATTATTAATACTTTTTTGCCGAATGGATCGTAATCGGGACACCCCTCACAAAGCCGATTATATTTACAAGGTTTTTCCCCGATAAAATACCGGCAGTCAAGGTTAAACTCCATTTACAACTACCCCTAACTTGCGAAACCTATTGTACCTGTCGTCCGCTATTTCGTCTTCGCTCATCCCTTCAAAACGGTTCAATGCTTTTTTAAGCGCATCGCGTAAATTTTTACACATCAGTTCATAATCATTATGCGCCCCTCCCAATGGTTCAGGGACAATATCGTCAACAACTCCAAATTTGACAAGGTCTTTGCCTGTAAGTTTCAACGCGTTAGCCGCGCGAGGCGCCTCAGCGCCGTCTTTCCATAAAATAGCAGCGCATCCTTCCGGTGAAATAACAGAATAATAAGCGTATTCAAGGATTAAAACCCTGTTTCCGACACCTATGCCAAGAGCACCTCCGCTGCCACCTTCACCAATAACAACAACTATCACCGGAACTTTCAATAGACTCATTTCCTCAAGATTAGACGCTATTGCTTCAGCCTGACCCCTTTCTTCCGCACCTACTCCGGGAAACGCCCCCGGGGTATCCACAAAAGTTATTATAGGCACACCAAAACGCTCGGCAAGTTTCATAAGACGAATTGCTTTACGGTATCCTTCAGGGTTGGGCATACCGAACCGCCTGAAAGTCCTTTCTTTTACATTGCGCCCTTTCTGATGTCCGATAACCATAACTTTCCGCCCTTCAAAAAGCCCTAATCCAGCCACAATAGCCGGATCATCCGCGAATCTTCTATCTCCATGAAGCTCTTTAAAATCATCCATCAACATATTTATATAATCAAGGGTGTAAGGGCGATCTATATGGCGGGCAATCTGAATCCTCTGCCACGGTGTTAGGTGCGCGTATATTTCTTTTCTTTTTTGATCTAACTTTTCTTCAAGACTCGCTATTTCCGAAGATAAATCCAATCTTTCCCGAGCAGATAAATCACGCAGTTCCGTTATCTTTAATTCCAGCTCAGATATAGGCTTTTCAAACTCAAACCCTATTAAGGTTTTTGTTTTAGACTCAGGATTTCGTTTTCCTTTTCTACGCATAACAATACGTTCTCCTCGTTATCGTTCGGTTATTTCCACTTCCGTATTTTCCTTTATTATTAAGAACAATTCCTCAATGTCGCTATTGACTAACCGCACACATCCGGCGCTGCTTTGTTTACCCACAGAATCATCATCCCATGTTCCATGTATTCCGTACCCGGGGAAATTAATGCCCATCCAACGTGTACCCAGCAAATTAGCAGGGTCGCCATAAGGAATAACCCCTCCTTCAGGATGATACCAGACCGGCTCTTTAATTTTATTAATTATTTTAAATTTACCCACAGGAGTCTTATTGTATTTGCCCGTGCCGACAAGGTACTCTTTGAAAAATTTGCCGTTTACCAATAACCGCAGTGTATTGTTCTTTTTACTGATCACAATCTTAAATTTTATATTGGACACCTTAAGCCTGTCGCCGGGCCTGATAAAATTACTTGTTAGATTATTACTGCGTTTTATCAACGCAATAGTTGTATTAAACCGGTTTGCTATTGAAGCAAGGCTGTCGCCGGGATTTACTGTATAAATCTCGCTTTCAGGGGTTAAAACAGGAGAAAGCAACAACTTAATGTTAATTTCTCCCAACCGGGCTTTTGCCATACCCTTAACAACATCGCCGGACTCGCTGTTTATGATATTCTCAAATATTTTTCTGGCTTTAAGATAATTATTCAGTCCTTTTTTATATTCCAATTCACCTATATAATAAAGGCTTTTATAATAAGGTGTTTTAATTAACGGGTAATCGCTGACAACCTGATTAAACTTTTTTGCGGCTTCATCGAAATTTCCGTTATCGTATTCATTTTTAGCAAGATAAAACAACGCTTCCGCCCGCCGCTCGACCGAAGGGGATGTCTCAAATATTTTATTCCATAGCAACCCTGCGTCATCATGGTTTAAGTCCTGTTTTATCAAGGCAAGATAATAAAAGGATTCTTCTTGATAATCATTTAACAATTTCCGTTTAGCCAATTTTTTAAATAAAGGCAATGCCTTTTCTTGTTCGCCTTGCTCATACAGCATTACCGCGGATTGGTATTTACGGGATAATCCCCTTTCATATAAAAAAACGGCCGAAATACTAATACCAGCTATTATGCCGATAACCAGCAAGGATACGCCTAATTTCTTCACCGAATTACCTTTATTTTTATTCATTATCTATTTCCTTTATTCCGCATATTTGAAATATTTCTTCTCTCATATGATTTAATTCTTTAAAATTATACCCTAATTTTTCCATTAATTCAACCTGTGCGAGAGCATTATTATATGCCCCTTTCTCTATATACAGCTTAGAGAGAAAAAGATGGGCTTCTGGAAAATTACCGTTTAGCTCAATACATCTTTTTAACCATTTTATAGACATAGATATATCGCCCATAGCGTAATAAACCCTGCTTATATTAAAAGAAGATTCATAAAAGCTCTTATCCAGCTCCAACGCCCGTTTATAATGATATATAGCATCACTGGCATATTTATCATACTCACCAGTTTTTATCACTTTATCTTCGAGAAGTACAGCCATATTATAATGGGCGGGCGCGTAAAGAGGCTGTTCGCTCAAAATATTTTTATATTCTTCTATCGCTTCTTTAGTTTTCCCTGTTTTTTTATAAGCTGCCGCGCGGTTTAAGTTCAGCTCTATACAGGTAAACCCTTTTTTCTCGGCATTGTTAAAATCCGATAACGCCTGCTCGTAATTCTCAAAAACAATTTCACACATACCTATATTAAAAAAAGCTCTGCCGTCATCAGGATCAATTTCAACAACCCGCTTAAACGATTTTAAAGCGGATTGATAATCTTTATTTTTAGTTTGTTTTAACCCAAGCATAAAATAAGCGTTTTTAATAGGTACAAGTATGTTAGGATCAATAATCAAATCATATGATGCCTCAAGCTCCTTAACCCCTTTGGCATACTCCCCCATTCTACAATAACAGATTCCGAGATAATATAAAAGTTCAGCTTCATGAGGATCGCCCTGTTTTGCTTTCTCTAACATTTCTGCGGCAGTTTCGCAATTACCCCTTTGCGCTTCAGTCCGCCCTTTTAAGAATAACATATAGGCATCTTTTTTTCGTTTTTCAATACTGTCGGCATATTTTTTCGTTTCCTTCAACTTTTGAGCCGGATTATTACCGGTTCCGTAAACTTCAGCCTTGCCTGATTTAATATCACCACATTTTAATTCCGCTTTGTCAGCATCCTTTTTAATAACCTCTTTTTTCATGGATTTCAACTCATCACGGGCTTGATTATCTTTTACCGGTCCCGAATCATTATCAACTTCAGCCTGCTCAATTTGATTATCAAGCAAATCAGGCGCAAAAACCTGTTTCTTTTCATAAACTAAAGGTTGTGCCTTTATAACATCAGGCGATGTAACATCGGGCGATGTATTATCTTCAATTTTCCCGCTAATATCCGACTGGGCAATAGCGGTTGTTTTTTCAAAAAAAGACATATTCCCTATTTTATCAATAAATTGTTTATCCAAAGATACAATATCTTGAGGTAATTGAGGCAGTGCCGCAGGATCATTTATATAAAAACTTATAGTTTCAAAAGTTTTGCCGTTCAGTTCGTTTAAAATAAACCGGTTTTCCAATTCATCCGCTAACGCGTCAAGTTTATTATTCCTGCCGAAATAAGTATCAATACCTACCCAGACAGCAAAAAGGGGCACAACCACTGCCGCGGCAGGAAGATAATTTTGAATAACGGATTGTTTGGCGAAAAAATCAAAAAAAACTATAAAATTTTGTTTTAAACCGTATACCATATTAACTGTAATGTTCTTAATAATTTTTGACATATTCACAATATTAACTAAACCGTTCCATACAATTTTCAGGATTAAAACAGATACCCGCCTTAATAAAAAATCAAAAACCTGATAAACGTTCACGCAGAAATTCCATATCAACCTCACAATAATGTGGGCAATGTATCGCTCAACAAAATACAAAACCTTAAATAAATATTTCAATTTTGCCATAATTACTTTGTTTGTGATGAAGACACAGCTTCTTTTGCTTTCATATACTTTTTATAGTGAACTAATGCCTTGCGTGAATCTTTTAACGGATTATTCTTATCAACATAGATAAGGCTTAATTTGTAATGGACTTCATTCATTTTCGGATAACTTTTTAAAATTTCCTCGTATTCTTTTATCGCCCGATAAAAATATTTTTTATCCGCCGCAGTATCCGCGGATAGAACAAGCATTTCAGGATTACCTTTGAGCTTCTCTCGCGCGTTATCGGCAAAGACAAGAGCTTTATCATACATTTTATGGGCGCGCAGAAACTCAATAATATCTTTGTTTGCCTTGTACGATAACGGATTCTTTCTCAATTCCTGTTTAAGATGTTTATAGTCAACTTCAAAATTCTCAATATTTTGCGAACCCGCTTTATTGCCGGCTAACTGCCCTGACGATGACAACTCAGGGCGTTTAAATCGCTTATAGCGCGCAACAGAACCAACTTGATTCGTCTGAACAATATTTTTATTGCCTTCAGATTTTACCGCTTCGAGTTTCACTATTTTATCGCTTACGTCAGGATACTCGGAATTATTTAAAAAAACAAACCTGAATTCCTCAAGAGCTTTTGAGAAATTGCCTGACTTCTCATAAATCATTCCTAAATTATAATGGGGATCAAGATAAGAGGGGTCAATTTCAATCGCCTGCTCCAAATATTTTTTCGCTTTATCATACTGTTTTCTCCGGGCATAAATAGAAGCTAAATTGTTGTACGCCCTCATATAAAACGGTTCAAGCTCAATAATCTGGTTATATCTTTCTATCGCATCGTCTAACATACCCGCCTGCTCCAAAAGAACAGCCAAATTATTTAACGCAACTATGTTGGACGGACTAAAATCAAGCGCCTTCTGGTACGCATCTACCGCAGATAAATTATCACCCTTTTGCTGATACGCTATGGCAAGAGACAGATAGACGCTGTCATTTATTATTCTTAAATCTATTGATTTTAAATAATTTTTTACCGCCTCGTCCAACTTCCCGAGTTTATGCTCCATAACACCCAGGTTATAAAGCATTACCGGATCGTTAGGATTTAATTCAACCGCTTTTTGCAGTTTTTCTTTCGCCTCATCTATTTTATTACTGCCGGCAAGAATCAGCGATTCCTCAAATAATTTTTTTGATTGTTTCAAATTTTCATCGCGCTGATTGCCAAAATTTTGTCCGTTTAATTTGTCCGAATCGTTTAAAGATGTTAAAATAGCAATATAGGCATCGAAATGGCGTCTTGCTTTTTCAGAATCATTTTTTATTAACTGATAAATATTTGCAAGGCGGTAATGGCTGTCAAGAACGTTCTCTTTATGTTTCAATGCCTTTTCAAAAGAAACGATCGCTTTTTCATATTCACCTTGATTAAGATACTCAAGCCCTTGATTATAGTTGGGAAAAACTTTTTTTTCTTTTTCGGCTGCTTCACTGTTCCCGCTGGCACCGCTTACATCGTATCCGAATTGATTATCCGCGGCGTAAGAATTAGTATCAGAAACCACAGTGCAAGAGATAATTCCCAGCAAAATAAAAGCTAAACCAACGAATGAAACTTTCCGATAAAAATAAATGAGCTTTTTACTTGCTGCAATAGGTCTATATATAAACAATATTTGTTTCACAGGTTTCTCCTTAACTCTTTTTCTTTTTTTATATTCAAAAACGTAATTTAGTATTATAATATAAAACCGATAGCTTAATAAAGATAAAATTTTATTTACAAAAATTAAATAGCGCAATATAATATTAACGATTGAAGATTAACTGCGATTTTTTTAACTGGAGGTCAGTATGTTCCGAAAAACTTTTTTAGCAAAAGCATTATCACTAATCATAATAACCATGGTTTTAATATTACCTTTAAACACTTTATTTGCACAGGCAATGGCAGACCGTCCTGTTACACAAGGAGAATTCGCTGTTTATCTTGTCAGGGCGTTAGGGCTTGAAGCGCAACTTCAGCTTGGCGCGCACACAAGAGATTATGTCCAGCTGCTTGAAGAACAAGGCATTAACCCGCCCGGCGGGTTTGAAATGAATAAACCCTTAAACAAAAAAGATATGGCTTTTATTATGGTTAAAGCTACCGGTATCGAAAACCGTGTAATCAATAAAATGAGTGAAAAAAGCCTGGTAAAAAAAGGTAAAGCAGTTATAAAAACTATTGAAGGCGATGTACAGTTCCAGCGCGGCAGAGGTACGGAATTCGCCAAAGCACAAATCAATGACGAACTGTTCGCTGAAGATTCTTTGCGTACCGGCAAAACATCTTCCGTAGAACTACAAATAGGTCGTTTCGGAGCGGTGTTTATCGGTGAAAATACGGAAATTACTATTGAACAGCTTGCTCAGGTCGGTCAAAATAAAAAAGATAAGGTACGCATTTTTCTTAAACAAGGACAATTAGTAGCTAACGTAAAAAGCGAAACCAAACTTGTTGATTTTGAAACACGAACTAAAACAACGGTAGCCGGCGTTATGGGCACTATTTATCTTCATTCATCAACTCCGGCGAAAGAAATAATTATTACCGGCGAAGGAACAGTGCGCACTTTTACCACTAATAACGCGGGCAAACCTACATCAGAGATTAAACCGCTTGAAGCAAAAGGGATGATGACTGCCGATCCAACAGGCAAAGAAAAACCTAACTATTCGCAAGCGACTGAGGTCCAGCTGAAAAATTTATTGGAAACAGGCAAAAAACTCGCAAGGCTTCTCACAAAATTACCTCCCGGATTAGGCGCAGGCAAATTAGATAATACCGCTGGAGAAGGCAATGAACCTGTTACCCCTGCTGATCTTGGAATAAAAAATAAATCAACCGAAGGATTATCCGACAGGGCGGCAAACACAAGTGGAACTTACGATGAACGACAAAAACTCGCTCGAGGTGATGATGAGGCGTACAAAGCGGCTATACAAGCTCTTAACGAGGCAGGTATCCCTGTAGACGATTCAACAGGCGCCGCGACAGCCGCCAATACTTTAATTACTTTAACTCAAATAACCCAGTTCCTTGAGGATTTACTTGTTGAACCTCTTTACTTTCGCTTTAATAACGACGTAACTCCGATAGGACAATAAAAAAGTTAAAGTTGAAAATAAAATTCTACCGCTTTTTAAAATCAAGCGTTATCCCTGCGTTAATAAGCGTAATCATTTTTTCCGCAGGCAGCATTCTTTATCATAACAACACATTTGATTTTGTTGAATGGATGTTTCTCGACAACGCTTTCAAAATACGTCCGCAGAAAAAGTCTAATCTGCCTATTGTATTCATTGAGATAGATAAAAAAAGCCTTTTTTCTCTCGGTGAATGGCCGTGGTCTCGTGATATTCACGGCAAACTTGTAGCTGATTTATCATCTCTTAACGCCAAATCAATCATGTTCGACATATTTTTCGCCGGCGAACAAAACTCAGATACTGCCTTGGCTACTTTCTTTTTTATACAGTCATGTATGCTGGCTAAAAATGTTTACCTTTCCATCAATTTAGATATATCTGCATCACCCGGGAAAAAAATTTCAACCGAACCATCTTTTTTAGACCGGTTTTCTTATCCATTAAAACTTCCCTGCTGGGCTAATGTTTTTTCCGGTAAAGAACTGCCTCTTGTAGAACCGCTTTATAAAAGCGCAAAAAGCGCGGGGCATATTTCTATTGTTGAAGATGCTGACGGAAAAATCCGGCGAGTCCCCTTATTTATCGAAAAAAATTCCAAATTTTACCCGCAAATCGCATTGCGTCTTTTTATAGATAACTATAATATTGAAAAAATAGATTTTCCCAAAAAAGGATATATGCGTCTCACAGGTAGAGACGGTTCAGTTTATTTAGTTCCGGTTGACTCTAAACTGCAATATATTATAAACTGGGCGGGGCCGTTCGAAACTACTTTTTCCCACTGTTCATACATTGACGTCCTCAAGGCATACGATAACCACGTAAACGGCAAACCGGCTAACATATCTATACAGCAAACAGATACTGTAAAACAAGTTGACGCCACGAAATTTTTTAAAAATAAAATTTGTATGGTAGGCTTCACGAGCGCAGGGCTTGTAGACCAAAAACCGGTGCCGGTTGACAACCGTTATCCTCTTGTCGGACTTCACGCAAACTTATTTGAGAATATCGCGGAAAATAATCATTTCAAAGAAATCAATCCTGACCTTGAATATTTATTCATTTTCATACTTTCGCTTCTTATAATGTTTATTGTAGTAACCATGCCGTCAATCCACGCGGTTATATTATCTACTTTTATCGGGATGATACTGTTTAGCGGCAACATCTGGCTTTTTTCAAAAAATTCTCTTTGGATAGAAAACACTTACCTATATTTCGTTATTATTTCGAGCCTTATCTTCGGTATCCTTTACAGCATGGCAAGGGAACGGAAAAAGAAAAAAGAGGTTGAACAGATTTTCAAACGTTACGTTACCCGTGATGTTGTAGACACTATGCTGAAAAACCCCGAACTGCTTGAACTCGGAGGGAACCGTAAAGAAGTAACCGTTTTATTCTGTGATATACGAAATTTCACTTCACTGGCGGAATCACTGCCGCCGGAAGAGGTAATCAATTTATTAAACACCTATTTTTCAAAAATGATAAAATCAATTTTCAAATATCATGGAACAATAGATAAATTTATCGGCGACTGCGTAATGGCTTTTTGGAACTCGCCTACACCCCAGCCCGACCATGCTTATCTCGCGGTAAAAACAGCTATTGAAATCCAGAAAAATATAATGACGCTGAACAAATCAAGAATGAAAAATAATAAGATAACTCTTGAAGCCGGTATCGGTATAAACACCGGTGAAGTTGTGGTGGGTAACATAGGGCTGCTTGAAAAAAATTTTCAGCGTACCGAATATACTGTTATAGGCGACGATGTAAACCTTGCCGCCCGCCTTGTGGATATTGCAAAAGCTAATGTTATCCTGCTTTCTAAAAAAACTTTTATACAACTTGATAACAAAATTCAAGCAGAAGAACACGAACCTATTAAAGTTAAAGGCAAACGAAACCCGATACCAATTTATAAAATCACCATATCACAGAACAACACCGGTCAAGATTAAAAATAGTTGCTTATGTTAATGATTTAAATTCCGAAAACCTATAATAACTAAAAAAAATTTTAATATTATAAATTCCTTTTTCAGGAGGGTTAAATATGTGCGGGATAGTTGGTTATATTGGCAAAAAAAAAGCGCCCCGGCTACTCATAGAAGGGCTTAAACGACTTGAGTACCGAGGTTATGACTCTGCCGGCATATCTGTTATAAATAAAGATAAAATAGAAACCGTAAAAGCAGTCGGTAAAATTCATAACCTTGAAAAACGGCTTAATTCAATTAACACCGAATCATCCATAGGCATAGCCCATACCCGATGGGCAACTCACGGCGAACCCAACGAAACCAACGCCCATCCGCATATGGACAACGATAACCTTGTAGCGGTTGCGCATAACGGTATCATAGAAAACTATCATATTCTCCAGCAGGAACTTAAAAAAGAAGGAGCTGAATTTAAAAGTGCGACTGACAGCGAAGTTTTAGCTCATCTAATCGCAAGTTATATTAAAAAAGATTTTCCTTTAGATGAAGCCGTAAGACGAACTATGGAACGAATTGAAGGCACTTACGGGATGGTCGTGCTCTGCCGAAAATATCCCGATAAACTGGTTGCCGCCCGAAACGGAAGCCCGCTTATCGTGGGAATAGGAGAAAACGAGTTTATTGTAGCATCCGATGCATCGGCTATCGTAGAACATACCCGCCAGATAATTTATCTGCATGACAGAGAACTAATTATGCTGAATAAAGATGAATACAGCATAAAAACTATACAGGATATTCACGTTCAAACAACGATCGAGGATATTGACTGGGATATCGAAATGATCGAAAAAGGTGGATTCGATCATTTTATGCTCAAAGAAATTTTCGAACAGCCTGAAGCTTTACATAACGCTATGCGGGGACGCCTTGACGAAAAAGAAATGACAACACATCTCGGCGGGTTAAGCAGCGTGAAAGATAGGTTACGCCAAACAAAACGAATCATAATAACCGCTTGCGGAACATCTTGGCACTCGGCTCTTATCGCGGAATATATGTTTGAGGAGCTGGCTCAAATCCCGACTGAAGTGGAATACGCGTCGGAATTCAGGTACCGCAACCCTATCATCACCGAAGAGGACACGGTTATCTGTATTTCCCAATCGGGCGAAACCGCAGATACCCTTGCGGCGCTGCGTGAGGCAAAACGAAAAGGAGCTCTTACACTGGGAATATGCAACACAGTGGGCGGAACTATATCCCGTGAAACCGATGCCGGGGTCTATCTGCATGCCGGTCCGGAGATAGGCGTCGCTTCAACAAAAGCGTTTACCTGCCAGCTTATGGTTTTGAGCTTAATCGCCCTTAAACTCGCCAGAATGAGAAATATGTCCCATATTCAAGGCGATAAAATTATCACTGCCCTTAAAAAAATCCCTTTTCAGGTAAAAGAAATTTTTGAATCGGACAAAATAATTCAGGAACTCGCGCAAAGGTTTACTTACGCCCAGAATTTTCTTTATCTCGGGCGGGGGTATAATTTTCCCGTTGCTCTTGAAGGCGCGCTTAAACTCAAAGAAATATCTTATATCCACGCCGAAGGATACCCTGCGGCAGAAATGAAACACGGACCTATCGCCCTTATCAGCGAAAATATGCCCGTTGTTGTAATAGCAACGAAAAACAGCATTTACGAAAAAGTAGTCAGCAACATTGAAGAAGTAAAAGCACGAAAAGGCTATGTTATAGCCATAGCCACTGATGGCGATAAAACCATCGCGAAAAAGGCGGATAAAGTAATTTATATTCCGGAAACGTTATCGTTTTTAGTGCCTATTTTGTCGGTCATCCCGCTGCAGATGTTATCGTATTATATTGCTGTGCTTAAAGGGAGAAACGTCGACCAGCCGAGAAACCTCGCTAAAAGCGTAACCGTGGAATAATTTTTTCATATCATATTTTTTTTAAATAAACTATAAACGTATTTAATATGAATAAACAAGTCCAAGCTGTTTTCGATACGATACTAAATTCAAACCACGCTGT
>JAGGZS010000096.1 GCA_021161885.1 bacterium | reverse complement strand
ATATAAAGAAATTAATTCAAGAAAAGTTATTTCCCCTTCTCCGATTACCCCTATATCAACTGATTTTGGCAATGTTTTTGGAAAATGCAATATATGCTGTCCGCCCATTAAGATAATTAAGTCCGGGTTATCTTCTTTGAGCTTATCGGTTATACGGATTGCGTCGTCAAAATCTTGTGAATATGTGCAGATACCGAAAATATCCATATTTTTTTCAAAAAAAACATCTTGTTTGGAATTGAGCAGAACCGTTGTAAAATTTATATTAAAATTTCGTTCTAAATACGATTTTAAATACGAAAACGCTAACGGGTAATGATAAGATATATCTTTTGGACTAAATACGAGATGAAACCCGATTTTCACTGTTTTTTTATCTCCTTTTTTTCGCATACGAAAATAAATACCCGAGATAAATTTAAAGGAATGTAATTTACAAATAAATTATAAAAAAATTTAAACCAGCTGAACGGTTTTTTAGGGAATCTTCTGTCGAATTTGTCTGTTTTCAAAACTTTAAATCCGTGTATTTCCAAAAAATTATGCCATTCCTGCCGTGAAGCGAACCGTTCGTAATCTTGCCAGTCATCAGGACCTATACCTGTTGTCAGGACAGAATAAAAAGTTAAAAAATCGTGGCTGTTGGGAAGAAGAATAACCGCCTTGCCGTCATGTTTAAGCACACGGGACATTTCCTCGCATCCTTTTTCAGGGTTAAGATAATGTTCAAGGCTTCCTAAATTGCTAACATAATCAAAAGAGTTGTCAGGGAACGGCAATTCTTCAGCGTTAGCATTGATAAATTCGCAGTCGGGATAAGTTTTTTTTGCTATTTCAAGCGCTATGTTTGAAATTTCTATGCCTTTAGCGTCAAGCCCCATTCCCTTTGCGATTGCAGTCAGCTCGCCTTTGCCGGACGATACATCAAGCAGTTTTTTCCCTTTTTCCGGTTTGATTAATTCAAGCATAAATTTCGCTTCGGCTGCAGCAGAAGCGTCTTTCAAATAACCTTTGTATAATTGATCGTATGATTCAATTAATTCATCTAAGTTAGTAATGTTTTTTTTGTTTCTTAAAAGCAGCATGATAAAAAATCCAATTCGGTTATGATGGTTCAGAAAAATCTATAGAATAAGGAAAAGATATATACCCGTACATTTCGGATATACCCGTAACAATAATTTTTGTATAAACTTCGATAATATCAAACAACTCAGCAGTTGATTGGCTAGGCACATCAGCTAAACCGGACAGTATAAAATAGGTGCCCGGCTGTAAAGTTTGTTCAACCGTAATAGTACAGCACATAGGTTTATTTGGTATAATCTCTGGATGCGGAGTTTTGGTTAGCCCCGATGAAACCGAAAAAATATCGCATCCATTATGGGTAAGCAAAGTAAAACAAAAAGAATAATTTTTAAAATTTTTAGTGAAAACAGCTTCCATATCTAATGTTATAGGTTCGCCTTGTTCTATAAAAATTTCCGAACCGATTGGTTTGCCGTTTATAAGTGTTTTTGTTAAAAACGCTTTAAGGTTTCCTTTTCTTTTTATATTTTTTGCGATATAACCTTTTTTTAAATCGTCAGTTGATATTTTAATATCGTCTTCTACTGTTTCAGGATGCGCGTTAAAACAGTCATACCGATACGAATTGACAACTTCTAAAGGGGCGCCTATTTTTTCTGTTTTTCCGTTTTTAAGATAAAGAACTTTGCCGCATTTATTAGATATTAGATGAATATCGTGGCTTACGATACATAATGTCCCGCCGTTTGATATAAAATCATCAATCCAGTTTAAACATTTCATCCTGAAGTTCATATCGCCTACGCTTATTATTTCATCGACAAAAAGTATGTCCGGCCGGCAAATGGTTATAACAGAAAAAGCCAACCGCATAACCATACCGGTTGAATATGTTTTTACGGGATGGTCTATAAAATGTCCTATATCAGCAAAATCAATTGCTTTGTCGATATTTTTTTCGAGATACTTTTTTGCCTGCCCTAAAACCAAACCGTATTGGATGATATTTTCCCTGCCTGTAAACTCGAAATTTATGCCGCTTCCTAATTCTATTAAACTTAGCACATTCCCCCGAACGGATACTTCACCTTCTGACGGGGGTAATATCTCTGACAAAATTTGGAGTAAAGTGGTTTTTCCGGCTCCGTTCATGCCGATTATACCGAATACTTCGCCTTTTTTTATATCAAAAGAGATATTTTTGAGTACCCAGAATTTTTTATGAAAAGTTTTTTTACCTATCCATAATAATTCTTTAAGCCTGTCTATTGGGCGATCGTATAAACGGTAAAATTTAGATATATTTTCTATGGAAACTATATTATTCATAAGATTTTGTTAAATTGAAAAATATCTGATTTAAATAAAAATTTAAGTAATTACAATTTAGTAAGTGATGATTTATATTGTTTGATTTTTAAAAAATAGCTAAAATGAATCTCCCCGCCCTTACGGACGGGGTATCTTCTGTTTCAACTTTCAGTTGTCCAGCCTGTTTT
>JAGGZS010000031.1 GCA_021161885.1 bacterium | reverse complement strand
CTGATCTTCAGCGTTTTTTATATTTTTCCCCGCAAAAAACGGGCGAAAAAAATAGCCTGCTACTGCCGCAACAATAATGACAATTCCGGTTACAGCGTTGTCCATATTATCAAATACTCCTATTTTAATTTTTTTTAGTTAAATCAATCTTTCTTTTTTCTGTTACGATATAATCCATAACGATATCATAGCGGTCAATCAATATATTTTGGATGATTTGAAACTCAAAAGCAATGCCAACTTTAACCGATGATAAATTATTTTGTAAAAATCGATCATAATACCCTTCTCCTCTGCCGATTCGGTAACCTTTGGGATTAAAACATCTGCCTGGCACCAGTATTAAATCTATTTTAGTGTCCATGAACAAATTTTTTGCCGAAGGCTCCATAATACCAGCGTAACCTAATGTCAAATCAGTTGTTAAATTGTTAATTAAACAAGGTGAAATTATCTTTTTTTCAGTTTCGCATTTTGGCAATAAAAGTTTTTTTCCGGATTCTATAACATCATTACAAATATAAGTTGTATCCACTTCGTCATTTAAGGGATAATAACACATAACAGTGTCAGCATTCCGGTAAAAAGACTGATTTATTAATCGCGAACAAATAGATTTACTAAAATTTTCTCTATCTTCACTTATAAAAGATTTTTTAAAATACTCCTTAATAAAACGCCTTAATTTTTGTTTCTCATTAAATTCCATTTTTTTAGTCTTTCGAAAATAATCTTTTCGTATCCCAATTCTGTTGGTGAATAAAATTTTTCGTTGCCGTGCCAATATTTTTGATCGACAAAATGATCTTCATAATCATGCGGATAAAGATAACCTTTGCCGGAATTCAACCTTTTCGCTCCGGCAGAATAAGCGTCGCGCAAATGGATCGGCACTTTTTGCGTCCTGTTGTTTTTTGCCCAGCGCCGGGCGTTTGAAATCGCTTTTGTAACCGAATTGCTTTTTGGCGCGCAAGCCGCATATAACGCCGCTTGAGCGATGCAAAGTTTTGCTTCAGGCATACCGATAAACTCAAGAGCTTTCATCGCGGATACAGCCACACTTAACGCGTTCGGGTCAGCATTGCCCACATCTTCAGACGCGAAGATAATTATTCTGCGCACAATAAAACGCGGGTCCTCCCCTGCCTCAATCATTTTAGACAGCCAGTAGACTGTTGCGTCAGGGTCTGAGCCTCTCATACTTTTTATAAACGCTGATATTGTATCGTAATGTTCATCGCCGTTTTTATCATAATGAATAAATTTTGTGTTTAAAGAATCCTGAACGGACGGCAAATCTATTTCAATTATCCCGTCAGTATTGTCAGCGGTCAATACAATTACCTCCAGCATATTAAGCGATTTTCTGGCATCGCCGTCGGATTTTTGTGAAATCAACCGCAGGACTTGTTCATCAATTTTAAGATTAAGATTGCCGAACCCGTTTTTTGGGTCGGTTACGGCTCGCTTGAGCAATTTTACGATATCCTCATCGGATAACGGCTCAAATTGAAAAATATGGCTTCTTGATACTAAAGGCGATGTCAACGCCATACTTGGATTATGCGTTGTTGTGCCTATAAACCCGATATTATTTTTCTCAATATCCGGCAGAAGTATATCCTGCTGGGCTTTGTTAAACCTGTGTATTTCATCAACAAACAAAATAGTACGTTGACCAGTGAGTTTATAACTTTTTTTAGATGTATCAAGTATAGTTCTTACTTCCTGTACATTTGACGTAACAGCGTTTATTTTAACAAACCTGCTGTTAGTCATTTGGGAAATAATGAGCGATAACGTGGTTTTGCCGATACCCGGAGAACCGTAAAATATTATCGATCCTATCCGGTCGCTTTTTATCAGGCGCACCAATAACGAACCTTTGCCGACAATATTATTTTGACCGATAAAATTTTCTAAGGTTTTCGGCCTCATTCTAAAAGCTAAAGGATAGTTAGAGGCAATTTCTTTTTTTTCAGTTTTTAAATCGAAAAGATCCATATATTCATAAAAAAAACCCTGCCGCAATGCCGACGGAACAAATCTTTTTCACGCTTTTATGTACAAATGGGCACTCATAAACTCTTTTTATAATTCCTTTTTAAAAGGCGTTTACTCCAAGAGATATCCGAGTTCCCTCGTAAAAGGTGTTGGCGAAAAGATTATATATTGCCTATCGCGCATGGCAGGGTTTTTACTCTTTGTTATTAAAGAACATTCTGTAATGCCGCAATTATTCGATCTAACTGCGATTCATAATGTTCACATTTGCTCTTATATTTTTGTTTAACATCATATAATTCATTAGCGATATTTAAACTCGCTAATATTGCTAACCTGCCAATTGGTACCATCGGAGCGGATTTTTGCAGTTCCTTAAATTTGCTCTCCAAATAAACAGAAATATTTTTTAACCGCTCTTCCGATAAATTACTTTCTATCGGATACTCCTTATCCAATATTTGTATTTGAAATTTTTTCGCTTTTTTTTCTATATTATCCATAAAAATATTTAAAACTTTTTATTAATGATTAACTGTTTTGAATTATAACAAATAATAATTGATTATTAAAATAGAAAATATAATTTTTTATCATCTTAACTCAGCGTTTATTTTTAAAACTATATATTGTGAAAAATCATCATGTATTTTATCCACTTCTTGGTCGTTTAAGGTTTTTTCTCTATCCCGATATGTCATACGAAGGTTTAAACTCTTTTTGCCCTGAGCGATAGGGTCGCCCTCATAAACCGAAACCACACGGTAACTTTCCATCAGCTCAGGTTTTTTAAGGTTAACAGCATCGTTTATTTCCTGAAACAATAAATCGCTGTCCACCACAACAGCTAAATCGCGCTCTATCGCCGGATATTTCGGCAACGGACAATAAGAGCCATTAATCTTCATGTTTTCCGATAAATAATCCGCATCAAATTCTCCAGCGAAAGTCAATTCGTTTACCCCAATTTCCGCTGTTTTTGATGGATGAACCTGTCCTATCGCTCCGATTTTATTTTTCCCGATAAAAATATCAGCCGACCTGCCCGGATGAAAAAGGCTATGTTTTGAGCGGCAAAAAGATAAATTGGCAAAACCGAGCAGCTCAAGATAATCTGTAACAAATCCTTTAAAAGAATAAAAATCCCAACTGCTTGAAGAATCCAGCCAGAAAAATTTTTCTCTGTTTCCAGATACCGCTAAACAAAGAGCATTTTTTTCCCGCACATTTTTTTCTTTTAAAGGTATAAAAATATTTCCTATTTCAAACAGTCTTATTGTTTCCTGCCTGCTTTTTGTATTGAGTTTAATAACATCTAATATGTTAGGCAGCAGACTAACCTGCAGAACTTCCTGCATTTCGCTTATCGGGTTAGCAATGCGCAAAGCCGGATAATTTTTATCGGCAAACACGCAGTTAACGCTTTCAGCTGTTTCAGACGGGACTAAACTGCAAGTAATTGTTTCGTAAAGTCCGGCTCCTGTAAGAACATCTCTTGTAAATTGTGAATAAATAAGGCGTTTATTTTTTTGCGGATCAATAAAATCACTGCCCGGGTTAGCCATAGGTATTTTATCATACCCGTATATTCTCGCCACTTCCTCGATAAGGTCTTCCTCAATAGATATATCCACTCTGTAAGACGGTATTTGCAGTTCAATATCATCATTTATCCGTTTTTTCAGCACAAAATCAAGGTTTTTAAAAATTTCAAGAATTTCATCATCAAAAATTTTTATGCCGAGATACGACCTAATTTTTCGCAAATTGCCTGTTACGATGTTATCGGTATATTTTGCGGGTTCATCCTGAAAAAGATTTGAGATGGATGACGCGCCGCATATTTTTGCGGTCATATATGCGGCTCGAGTCAAAGCGTCTTGAAATCCTACCCTGTCTGTGCCGCGCTCAAACCTGTAAGACGCTTCGGAAGACAACCCCAACTTTTTTGATGTGTTTCTTATATTAACCGGATTAAAATACGCTCCTTCAAGAAGTATATCCGTTGTTGACTCTGTTACTTCCGAATCCGCTCCGCCCATCACTCCGGCGACAGCCAGAGCTGAACTTTTGTCAGCGATAAGCAGCACGGTATCATCAAGTTCCCTGACTTTATCATCAAGCGTCTTGATTGATTCATTCTTTTTTGCGCGCCGGACAACAATTTCAGGCCCTTGAATTTTTGCCAGATCAAAAGCATGAAGCGGATGCCCCATTTCCATTAAAACATAGTTTGTTATATCCACAATATTATTGATAGAGCGCATTCCCAGTTTTTCAACAGCGTTGGCAAGCCAAAACGGAGACGGCGCGACTGTTATACCTCTTATTATATATGCCGAATAATTTTCGCATAAATCAGAATCTAAAATTTTTATAGGTATATTGTCGTTTACCTTTATAGGTATATCCAATTTATCAAGCTGGGGATATTTTAGTTTATTGCCGGTGAGGACAGCTACTTCCCTTGCCACGCCCAGCATGCTTAAACAGTCAGGGCGGTTAGGTGTAAGTTCTATTTCAATAATAATATCTTCAATTCCATCAATAGAGCTTAATTTCGCACCTTCTTTGAAAAAATTGCCAAGCACCCAAATGCCGGTTGAATCGCCTTCTAATCCAAGTTCTTTTTTGGAACATATCATACCGCACGATTCAACGCCTTTTATTACGGTTTTCTTAATTTTCAAACCGCACGGCAAATCAGCTCCCTCAACGGCGAGAGCGACTAATTGGTTTTCAGCTATATTCGAAGCGCCGCATACTATCTGGTATACTTTATCAACAATCCGTACTTTGCAGACATTTAAATGGTCTGACCCTTTAATCTTTTTTACATCAAGCACTTTAGCCGCGAAAACATCATTGAGTTTATATCCGACATAAGTTATAGAGGCAACCTCAAGCCCTAATAAAGTTAACTTTTCAGACAGCTCATCGGGAGTGTAATCGACATCAACAAATTTTTTTAACCATTTATAACTGATTTTCATTTATCACCTAAAATTGAGACAAAAACCTTAAATCGTTTTCAAAAAATAATCTTATATCGTTTATGCCGTATAACAGCATTGTAATTCTTTCTATACCCATTCCGAAAGCATACCCCTGCACTTGGGAACTGTCGTAACCGACAGACCGCAAAACCGCGGGATGAATCATCCCTGCCCCTAAAATCTCAAGCCAGCCTGTTTTTTTACAAACTCTGCATCCTTTACCGGAACACAGAAAACAAGACACATCACATTCAAGGCTTGGTTCGGTAAACGGAAAAAAGCTCGGTCTTATCCTGATTTTGGAATCTTCGCCGAACAGTTCTTTCGCAAAATAGCCGAGTACACCTTTCAGTTCAGAAAACGTAACGGAACTGTCTACGTAAAAACCTTCAACCTGATGAAATAAACAATAACTTCGCGCGTTGATAGCTTCATTGCGGTAAACCCTTCCCGGGGCGATTATCCTGACCGGCGGAGTCCGGTTCTCCATAACCCGTATCTGGACAGGCGAGGTATGGGTGCGCAGCAACTTTCCGTTTTCTAAGAAAAAAGTGTCCTGCATATCTCTTGCAGGATGGTATGAAGGAATATTTAACGCGTCAAAATTATAATATTCGGTTTCCACTTCAGGCCCTTGCGCAACAGAAAAACCGATGGACTGAAAAATTTTTATGACAGAGCGCATGGTTTTTGCCAAAGGATGAATTTTACCGAAACCGGAACTTCTGCCCGGTAAAGTTACATCTATTGCTTCCTGTTCAAGGCGTTTCTGAAGGATATTTTTTTCGATTCTATCTTTAACGTTTACTATGGCAGAAGTAATTTTTTGTTTAAGATCGTTAATAAACTGCCCCATTTGCGGACGGTCTTCAGGGGCGACATCCTTAATGTTTTGATACAATAGGGTTATTTGCCCTTTTTTGCCAAGAAACTTTACCCGTAAATTTTCAATATCCTCAATAGTAGAGCAATCGGAAAGATCATTTTCAGCCTGAATTTGAATCGAATTAATTTTATCACGCATAATATTAATTTGATTTTTTCACGAGTTCCGCAATTTGAGCGAATACGTTTTCATTGAAAATAGCTATATCAGACAAAACTTTACGATTCAAATTAATATTAAGTTTGTTCAGCCCGTTTATTAAAGTGCTGTAAGAAATGCCGTTAATTTTAGCGGCTGCGGATATTCTTGTTATCCATAATGCGCGAAAATCACGTTTTTTTTCTTTTCTTCCCCTGTAAGCAAAAGCCATAGCACGGTTTGTCGCTTCAGTAGCTAACCGAATTTGGCTTTTTCTTGCTCCACGAAAACCCTTAGCTTTTTCTAATATTCTTTTCCTGCGTTTTTTTGATGCAGGATTATTTCTTGCACGTGTCACGGAATTTACCTCCCCAACTAAAATTTTTGTATCTTAATAAGAGTAAATACATATTCATAAGCAACAAAATTACGCGTAAGGCAATAATTTTCTTACTTTTTGCGTATCGGCTTTATCAAGCAGCTGCGAATGGCGCAGCCGGCGTTTGCGTTTAGTATTTTTTTTGGTCATTATATGACCGGCAAACGAGGAATTCTTTTTGAATTTCCCAGTCGCTGTTGCCTTAAAACGTTTTGAGGCAGCCTTATTAGTTTTTAATTTAGGCATATTTAACTCCTTCAATGCTTTAATTTTATAAAATTCTTACACGACATTAAAAACGATTTATAATACCAGAAGATTTTTTTTATTTCAATGATATTTTATAAATAAATATATTGAAGAAAAAAAGAAACGGCATACGATAAATCAACTTAATTATTTTGATTTTAAAGGTCCTACAACAGTAACAATAGTCCTGCCTACATTTTTTGCCCGCATTTCTACAGACCCATAATCTTTAAGATCATCTATAAAATTATCCAGCATACCAATACCGATATTGCTGTGAGCCAATTCACGTCCATGAAAAACTACGGTTATCTTAAGTTTATACCCTTTTTGCAAAAAATTTTGTCCGTGCCGAAGTTTTGTGTTGTAATCATGGCTGTCTATATTAGGTCTTAATTTTATCTCTTTTACCTTGAAAGAATGTTGTTTTTTCTTAGATTCTTTCTCCTTTTTGGTTTGTTCATAACGGTATTTACCATAATCCATTATTCTGCAAACCGGCGGATCGGCTTGCGGCGCTACTTCTACTAAGTCAAGAGACCTTTTCATTGCCAATGCTATTGCTTCGTTTGTAGGAACTATCCCTATCTGTTTGCCGTCAAAGTCGATTGCTCGGACTTTAGGAATTGAAATGGCTTCATTAATTCTTGCTGGTTTTTCGGAAATACGTCCTCACCTCCTAAAAAATTTTTTATTTTTTTTCATTTATTTCAGTTTTTATTTTTTTAATGTATTCGTCTATCGATAACAACAAAAAATCTTTTTTACGCCGATGCCTTACATTGACAACCGATTTTTCGGCTTCTCTCGAGCCAATAATAAGCATATATGGAATTTGTTCCATTTGGGCTTTACGTATTTTCTGCCCGAGTTTATCATCGGAGAAATCAGAATCACACCTTATGTCATTTTCTTTCAGCTGAGCAAGAATTTGCCTGGAATAATCTAATTGCGATTCGTCTATATTAATTACTCTCGTTTGGACAGGCGCTAACCACGTGGGAAAAGCCCCTGAAAAATGTTCTATGAGAACCCCCATAAACCGTTCCATACTGCCGAGCACGGTTCTATGTATCATAACAGCCGGATGTTCTTTGCCGTCGCTGCCGATATAATTGATATCAAACCGGCGGGGATTATTAAAATCAACCTGAATGGTAGGTCCCTGCCATTGCCGTTTTAAAGCGTCAACCATTTTGATATCTATCTTAGGACCGTAAAACACCCCTTCACCCGGATCGACTTCGTATGTCAGCCCAAGATTTTTCAGGGCATTTTCAAGAGCGTCAGTCGCCATTTTCCATTCATCAAGTGTGCCTGTATATTTTTCCGGCCGAGTGCTTAAATACATTTTATAATCAAACCCGAATGTTTTCATCATATAAAGGGCAAGCTCTATTACAGACTGTATTTCCGATTCAAGCTGCTGAGGCAAACAAAAAATATGCGCATCATCTTGAGTAAATCCTCTGACACGCATTAAACCGTGAAGCACACCGCTTCGCTCATACCGGTAAACCGTGCCGAGTTCAGCCCATCTTAAAGGAAACTCACGGTAACTTCTTAGCCTTGATTTGTATATCAATATATGCCCGGGACAGTTCATTGGTTTGACTATATATTCCTGATCGTCAATCTTTATCGGCGGATACATATTTTCGCGATAATATTCCCAGTGCCCGCTTGTTTTCCATAAATCAACTTTAGATACATGCGGTATATATAACAATTCATATCCTTTACGCAGATGCTCTGTCCGCCAGAACGTTTCTATTACATTGCGCACACAAGCGCCTTTAGGATGCCAAAAGATCAAACCCGGTCCAGCTTCCTCGTGAATGGAATACAGATCGAGCTCCCGCCCTAATTTTCTATGGTCACGTTTTTTAGCTTCCTCAAGAAGATTAAGATATTTTCTTAAATCTTTCTGTGATGAAAACGCAATGCCGTATATTCGCTGAAGCATTTTGTTTTTTTCATCGCCCCGCCAATAAGCTCCGGCAATACTCAATAGTTTAAACGCTTTTATTTCTTTTGTTGTTTTGACGTGAGGCCCGGCACACAGGTCTTCAAAAGTATCCTGAGAATAGATTGATACATTATCGTCTTTGATATTGCCAATAAGTTCTGCCTTATAATCCTGTCCTTTGCTTTGAAAATATTCAACGGCTTGTTGTTTCGGCATTTCCCGTTTAGAAAATTTAAAATCACCTTTTATGATTTCAGCCATTCTGTTTTCAATTTTCACAAGGTCTTCAGGGGTTAAGGAATGAACCATATCGAAGTCATAATAGAAACCGTCTTCAATCGCTGGACCTATGGCAAGTTTTGTTCCGGGGAAAAGCTCCATTACAGCCTGGGCCATAACGTGTGAGGCGCTATGCCTTAATGCGTGCAAATCCATAGAAATTTTTTAATCTCCTCCTAAAAAATTTTAAAAAAAAATGGTGGGCGATACTGGAATTGAACCAGTGACCCCTTGCGTGTCGAGCAAGTACTCTAACCAGCTGAGCTAATCGCCCACACCATAAATCACGTAAAATATAAATCGGCAAAGGAAAATTTGTCAAGCAAATTGTAAATGTAATTTTCAATTAAAGAAACTTTTTTATGGCGTAATCGATTAATCCGGCAGATGTAGGCACTAAATAATCCTGTTCATTGAACAAAAATTTTTCCAGTTCATCAATGCCTAAAATAATTATTTTTTCGTATTCATTGTTTAATTTTATTTTTTTTCTAACTTGTTCATATAAATCTTTCAGGATTATTTCACAGGTTATATCG
>JAGGZS010000181.1 GCA_021161885.1 bacterium | reverse complement strand
TCTCTCTGAGCAATTGACGGTTTGATTCCGATGCATAGCCTTTATCTGCAAACAACCGTCTGCGGCTATCTTTTTCCATCATAGGTTCCAGTTCGCCAACTTCAGATGTATTCGCCGGGGTACTATGCACTTGTTCTATATAACCATCCGACGCATCAGTTTTGACAAACCCTTTATAGCCATAATGATACTTCTTGTCTTTCTTAAGCCACGCCGCATCCATGTCATGAGAACAACTAACCCTATGACTATTGTCCATGCGATCAGTTTCTTTGCGGTCTTCAGCCACGATTTCAACCACTTTGCGAGGTCGGGCACATGATTCATTCTATAACCGTTGTGTCTACTATTGCGCCATCACAGTTTTTCACTTTAAGGCCGGATTCTTCAAGCTGGCTGTTTATTTCATAAAGCAGTTTATCTATTAAACCACGCTCTACCAGTTTGTTTCTGAAGCGGCAGAAGGTTGTCTCGTCGGGAAGCGAGTCGTTCAGAGAAAAACCGGTGAATATCATAAAATCTACTCTGATTCTCAGACTCTCATCAAGAGCGGGATCGCTCAGATTATGCCACTGGCCTAACACAGCCTTGAACATCTTAAGCGGATCATAAGCCACCGGAGCGCCTTTAGAATTGACTTCGTTTCTGTGTAATCCTTTGAGCTTACGGGCTATTGTGTCCCAGTCGATCAGCTTACTTAACTTTATAAGAAGATTGTTTTTTCCTAATCTCGCTTCCGCTCCTATGATAAAAAAACTATTCGACATCTGATATACCTCCAATGTTTCTGGTTATATTTTCTCTCAGTATATCAAATCTTATGAAATTATTCAGCAGTTATGCAGAGGTCTTAAATCGCAAAACGGGCAAGGCGTTATTTATCTTTGGGATGCACTGAACCGTCTGACCGATGTGTATTATGCCGATAACGAATGTGTTGTAAATCATCAGCGATATTTGTATAAATTTTTTTTAGATCAGAACATACCTGTTTTTGAATAGGACAATGGAAAAGAGCAAAAAAAAGAGACCCAAAAATGGGTCTCTTTAAACGATAAAACCTAACTTTTTAGGTTAAACTTTTACGACATTTGTGGCTTGATCACCCTTAGGGCCTTGTTCAATTTCAAATTCAACTTCTTGACCTTCATCCAAAGCTTTATAGCCTTCTCCCTGAATAGAATTATGATGTACAAATACATCTTTACCTGATTCAGGCGTAATAAAACCATAACCTTTTTGATTGTCAAACCACTTTACTGTTCCTCTTACCATTGTTCACGTATCTCCTTTTATAAATTTGTAGTAAATAATGCAGAAACAAAAAACATAAAGCAAGTAAGTTATATGCCTTATATCTTAAAATCTGTACTTTCTTATTTACTATAATTTTAAAGTACATTAACTTTTCATATTTGTCAAGAACATTATTGACAAAAAAGAGGGTGGACAATAGATAACACCACCTGTGTTAAATTTTCACTTAATTAAACCTGTTTCACGGTAGGGTTTAATGTTTTTGTTTTTATATTTTAGGTACTCCGGGTAATCTTTGTACTCATCCCATCCCAGATGACGGCAGATTATATCTTGATGAACAGCGCATACGCCGTGGTTAGATAAACTTTTAAGCAATTTAAAATCAAGTGTTTGGGCTTTAAATCCATCTATTTTCTCAAAAATATCTTTTCGTATCATTTGCAGTGTCGTATCGGGTGTAGAATATTTAAGGCTTGGATTTCTTGAGAAAAATTTACCGGTTTTGAACGTAAGGAATTTTGTTTCAAATTTGTTCCAGCAGGGCGCAATGTTATCGTCAGACAAACAAGTTCCGAGCCTAACAAGGTTTGGAAAAATGTTAAAACAATTCACCATTTGAGTAAGCCAGCATGGTTTCAGCGCGGGAACTTCTATGTCGGGGTCGGTAATGCAGAACAGATCGGATTTAATATGTTTTAATCCGTAATGCCATCCGTCCATAAATAAGTTTGACTGGTTCTCCACCAAAACATTGATCATTTTTTCGTCAAGCATAGATTTTAGTTTGTCCGGCATATTATTATCAGAGGCGTTATCTGCTACTATAATGCGGTACGGATACTCGGTTCTTCGGTTTATGCAGTCAACCGTTTTTATAAGATATTTCAGGCGGTTATATGACAGTATTAATATATCAACAGGAACCATAAATTTTTCTTCTCCGGCCGTGGTTATTTTATATTTTGTAACTTTTTTCTGTTTTACGCACTCTGAATTTTATATATTAGAATTAATTTTGCGTTAAGGCTTATTAAGTAATTTGTTTATAGGGCGATTTATATGTTGATATATATAAAAAAGTGTGTAAATTTGTAATTTAGCTTAATTGAGGCGGGACAAATGTTTAATTAGCAAATTTAATATGTTAACCGCTAAAAAAAACTATAAAATATCCTACTTAAACAAATAAACCGCACCGCCAAGCAGACCCCATAGAATCGCGCATATCCGAATAAGCACCGATAACGCGAACGCGCTTTTTGTTACTACCCCAACCAGATTAAAAAAATAAACGTATAACCCTTCCGTCAACCCTAACCCCGATAACGATATCGGTAAAGCGGAAAGGGTTTGTATAATAGGTACCAAAGTTAAATAATCAGCAAATTTTGCCACGGTTATTTCTAACGAAATCCCTAAAATATAAATCGCCAGAACAAGAAAAAGCTGGGCACACAAACTTACGCAAAAAGCGGATATAAGAAATCGTTTTCGCAGTTTATAAGCGTAAATCGAGTTATAAATATCCCTTAAAATTCTGCTTGCTTTTTGCCATTTATTTATCAATGCCAAAGGCAGGAACTTTTTTGTTATCTTTTTGCTGAGGAACAAAATACAGAACATAAAAATCATCAGGTAACAAATCAGCATAACCTTAAGGAGAATACGAAGGTCAGGGTTTTTGTAATTTAGAAGAACCATTGCGGTCGATAGAGTCAGGAAACTTAAAAACCCCACTAATCTATCCATAAAAATAGTTGTTACCACAGATGTTTTTTTATGGGAACTTGTTTTAGCAAGATAAACCGCTTTTATTATATCGCCCCCGTTAGTGCCAAGCAGAAAATTGTTAAAGAACAACCCGATCAAAGTCAGCCTCAGCAGCCGCCATATAGATATTTCATCGTGTTTCTGCGCTTTTAATAAAATACGCCACCTTAAAGATCCTAAAAAAAATGCGGAGGCAAAGGTTATTAATCCTAAAAAAAAGATATTAAAATATACACCTTTGAGCGATTCGGCAAGTTGATCTAAAGATACGGTACGCAAAAGAAAAACCACAATAGCCAAACTGATGGCCGCTTTGCCGATTAAACCCATATGTTTTTTTAAAAATTTCATAACAACCCTTTTTGCCGTTGAAAAACAAATTTTTCTTATTTAGTTTGCGTTTAAGGCAGAATTTTTTTATTATATTAGTTTTTATTTACACACCGCAACTAAAAAAGGAATTTTGTTTATAAAATGTGTGGAATTGTAGGATTCAGCGGTAAACAGGATACAGACCTGCTTAAAGAAATGAATCGTCTAATCACTCATCGCGGACCTGATGACGACGGGTTTGCCGAGCTTGAAAATATGAACCTCGCTATGCGCAGGCTGAGCATTATCGACCTGAAAACAGGACACCAGCCAATATGCAGCGAGGATAAATCTGTATGGATAGTTTATAACGGCGAGATTTATGATTACAAAAAATTACGCGGCGAACTTATATCTTTCGGGCATAAGTTCCGCACTGCTTGCGATACAGAAGTAATCATCCATGCTTACGAGCAGTGGGGCGATGATTTTATACATCGCCTTAACGGAATGTTCGCGTTCGCTATCTGGGATATCCCCAAAAAAACACTGCTTCTTTACAGAGACCGATTAGGCATAAAACCTTTGTTTTACTCGTGCTGCGGCGGACGACTGCTGTTCGCATCGGAAATACGCCCTTTACTCGCTAACCCCGATTACAAAAAAGAGATAAATTTTGAGTCGTTACATCATTATTTTTCATGCAAAAACGTGCCTGCCCCTTCAACTATTTTCGAAGGGATACAATCGCTTTTGCCCGGCGAAAGGCTTGTTTACAAAAATGGGCAAATTAAGAAAAATTTTTATTGGCAGATAAAATACAGCGAAAACAACAACATTTCGCAGGAAGAGTATCAGGAAAAATTATTCGCCCTGCTCGATGATGCCGTTAAAATAAGAATGGTTGCCGATGTGCCTGTCGGAGCATATCTTAGCGGCGGGGTGGATTCATCGTCAGTCGTGGCATTGATGCGCCGCCACTCATCGGGACTTTTAAAAACTTTTTCTCTTGGATACGATGACCAATTCCATAATAAGGAAGCCGACCTTTATTTCGCGAGAAAAGTCGCCAAGCAGTATCAGAGCGATCACCACGAATACATTATGTCCGCTAAAGAAATCCCCGACGACATAAGGGAAATTTTATCGTCGTTCTCCGAACCGTTTGCCGGAGTGATTTCCACATTTTATTTATCTAAACTTATCAGAAAACACGTTAAAGTCGCTTTATCCGGCGACGGAGCCGACGAGATGTTCGGCAGTTATCTGTCACATCGGCTTGCCGTACCTGTGCATAACTTTATTTCTAATAAAATGACCGATAGAAAATTGTCTGACGAAGATTTATCTTTGCTCGGCCATTTCAGGGACAACATAGATTTTTTAAGAAAAATAGCGCATAAAGATACTTGGGTTTGGCGCTCACGGCTCGCTGTTTTTAACGAAGGAGAAAAAAAAGAAATTTTTTCAGATAAATTGCTCTCGTATACGGATAAATACAGTACACCTTATCTATACAAAAAATATTTTTCATCATCTACAACAACCGATCCGTTAAACAAAATATTAGAAAACGAGATAAAAATGCTTCTTCCTGATCAGGTTCTTGCTTTTGTGGACAGGTTGTCTATGGCTCATTCTATTGAAGTTCGCCCGCCGTTTTTAGATTATCGCATAGCGGAGTTATCCGCTCAAATACCGGGTTATATGAAAATAAAAAATAACGATGTTAAACATATTCTTAAACAAACCGTGAAAGGAATTTTGCCTGACGGTATAATCAATCGCCCGAAAGAAGGGTTTGTCCTGCCTGTCAACCAGTGGATAATGGGGACGCTTCATAAATTCATAAAAGATACTCTTTCAGCGGATAGGCTTGCCAAACACGGTTTTTTTAGGTATAATGCCGTTGATAATCTGTTAAAATCACATTTTAACCATACTGCTGACAATGCCGCTAAACTGTGGACGCTGGTTTGTTTTCAGATATGGTATGAAACTTATTTTAATTAAAATAAAGACATAAAAAATTTAATGAATAAAAAAAAATTAAAAATAATACTTTTTGCTTTAACTGGATTTGGTAATGCTGTATTAAAGCGACTCATTTCCAACAAAAATGTATTTGTTTCATCTGTTATAACTGAAAAATATGACAATCCTTTTCCTTATTATAAGGAAACGCAATTATTAGAATTCTGCCACACAAAAAAAATTCCTTGTTATTACGACATAACTATTAGTAG
>JAGGZS010000235.1 GCA_021161885.1 bacterium | reverse complement strand
TCCAGAGGGTATAAAATACGATGGGAGGCTCTATCGAACCTCCCAAGTGTCTGCTATATTTGAACTTACGAAAAATCTTTCGCAAAAATATGATCTGGCTCCCCAGGCCGGACTCGAACCAGCGACACGGTGGTTAACAGCCACCTGCTCTGCCAACTGAGCTACTAGGGAGCACCGTTTTAACATCGCTTGTTTTAATAAATCTTCAACGAAATGTCAAGATTTATTTATAAAAATTTTTAAGGAGTTAAGGTTGTGCTCCTCAAACAGTAATCTGAGGCTATAATATTGTCCCGGCAAAAAATATAATCAGCCCAATTTGCCTGATGTTTTGGGTAAGATTTTTCATAAAATCGCTAAAAATTAATCAGAAATAAAATATCAAATTTTCTTCCTAAATATTTTTTATGCAAAACGAGGATTTTTTGAAGAATCCGGCAATTTTGGACAAACTACTCCTAAGGATATAAATGGGTATCACTTCATTTTTTGAATTTAAGCGACTCGCTTATAATAATGATGAAGACCGTTCAATATTGGAATTGATACGATCTTTCCATCGGATATGTTTTGTTTTTCTCTAAAGTCCGGCGAATCACCATTAAGAGATTGATGCGGACGATTTTTGTTGTAATAAGAAATACATATTTTCAACATTTTTATCAGATGCTTTTCATTGAAAACTATAAGATGATTTAAGCATTCTCTTCGTATTGAACCGATTACTCTTTCGCAATATGGGTTTTGCCAAGGTGATTTATAACTCGTTACTAATTCGTCTATCTCAAAATCTTTTAGAACTCCGCTCAATTTTTTACCGTAAATACCATCACGATCACAAATCAAATATTTTGGTTTATCATTGTAAGGAAAAGCTTCTCTTATCTGTCTTCTCTCATGAGACAACAAAACCATAGAGAAGTTTGAATTTAATTGTAGGAATAACGAAAAAATCTATTGCTGATGTACAAACAAGGTGATTCTTGAGAAACGTCATCCAAGTTCCTGATGGTGGTTTATCTCGCTTACCAAAATATTTTAAATAATTCTTAACGGTACTTTAACCCAGATCGTAGCCAAGTAAAATTAATTCGTCCCATATTTTTTCAGCTCTCCATAGTGGATTTTCATGTCTCATTTGTTTTATAAGATTGCGTATCTCTTCAGGTATTTTTGGTCTACCTTTTGATTTGCATTTCAATCGCCAGTAATAGTTGAACAGATTCTTATGCCATCTGAGGACAGTGATAGGTTTGACAATGATAAGCACATCAGCCCATTTCCACCAAAACCGTGAAACAGCAACCCAGAATAACCTATCTTTAAATTTTACATTCGGTCTTTTGATAGATTGTTTAAAAACAGCAAGTTGTTGTCGCAAAGTGAGAATTTCCATAGCCATATCTGATCTGTCTAAAAAAAACAGTTTAAAAAGAACCATTATCAATTTTATTATCAACACCATCATTGTTATAAAATTATGTACCGATTTTTATTAGATTTAAGGAAAGTGATGATATCTCATAACTTATTGGTAGGCAATTAGATTTTATTTTTTGCCCGGGACAGGGATAAAACATCTAAAATGAGTATGCACACTTCTCAGAATAAAATTGCAGACTAATCATTATGTTTTGATATGTTTGAAATATGTTTTAATAATTCTTCAAGATAGGTAATAATAGATTTTCTATCGATAGGTTCATCCAAATCATCATAAGCTTCATAACGATATTGTACAGCGAAGATATTGTATTCCACAAGATGTTCATAGTCGCTTACGTTACAGCCGTTTTTAGCCAATAAATTGAGTAATAGATTTATATCATGTGAATGAGGATACTTAATATCCAATGTTGCGAGCCATGCTTTCAAAGCTTTTTCTATTGTCTGTTGAACGTGGAATCCAAAAATATTGTCCTCAAATACTTTCTCATCCAACATTCCCTTCAGGGCTTTTAAATCTTTATTTGCAATCTTGAGCATAAGATTAGCTAATTCAAAATCGCTCATGAATTATTTTTCCTTCTCTGATAATCTCAGGAATAATATGATTCTTTGATGTTTTCCATTTTGCTATTTCATCTTTGCTGTATAGCAAGATATCCATTGGGATTTCAAATTCTGACAACAATCTGTAGATTTTAGCGATCTCTTTTCTTCTGCTTCTATTGAGTCCAAAAGGTTTATCCTCTACGCACATAATATCTATATCGGAATTTTTATCTTCTTTTCCCGTAGCATAAGACCCGAAAAGAAAAATCATTGAGGGATTTATACCCTTTACAATTTTATTTTTAATTTTTGTTATCGTTGCCTTTTTTATCCTATCCATAATAATACTCCGATTTCCCTAAATTATAGCAAAAAGATATAATATTAGAAAGGGAAATTTCTAAATATTATTGATATAAATCACAAAACTATATTATAGCAAAAAGTAGGATATCAAGCAACTTCAATCATATCCTTAAATTCATAAACAAGTATAATTTCTTGGATGATGCGGTTCGATTTGCCAATGGCCGGGGGAGCC
>JAGGZS010000012.1 GCA_021161885.1 bacterium | reverse complement strand
TTTCTAAAGCATTTAACCTTAACAAAGTCTATTATTCTCCGAAGACCATTTTGCCGATTTGGTTATAGATTTTATTTTAATACTTATTTTCGGTATTTTTTCTATATGCAAGGGTGCACAACCGATGCTGAGAGTATTGAAATTAAAGCTAGTCCCCTTACTCATTTCCTACACTATATTTTGTCAAACAATTAAAAAAACTGACAAAAAAACAAACACTATAATAATACACTATTTAATACTTATTTATTACATAAATTTTTATTTATTTTAAGACCATTGCTTTGCCCGAACAATGAAACGATAGTAAAATTTTCACGGACAAATACGCCCATTGCGTGAAATGAAAAAATTTTTTTGTACATTAATACATTTTATGTTATTACTTATGAATATATCTTCGTAATACCTGTTTATCTAAACCGCAAAGGCCGATTAAATGAAATTTTTTGTTTTTTACCTAATAATTTTCTGTGCTTTTACGCTTACATCATGCCGAAAACAAGATAAACACGAAATATCCGTAGCTATTGGCGGAGCCCCCTCGGAACTTGATTTCTGGAACGATATAATAAAAAATTTTGAGAAAAAAAACGGTTGTAAAATAAAATTCCTAAGGCAATCTTCCGATACCGACCAAAACAGGCAACAACTTATCATAGCTTTGCGGGCAAAAAAAAGAAATCCAGACTTATTTCTTATGGATACTGCATGGATCGTACAATTCGCCGCTTCACAATGGCTTGAACCTTTAGATCAATATTTTTCTCACGATAAAATAGATAAATCGGTTTTCTTTAAAAAAATTATTACCTTATCCGATACCTATAAAAACGAATTGATAGCTCTTCCTGTTTATGTAGACGCCGGAATGCTTTATTACAGAAAAGACCTTTTGAATAAATACGGCTTTAACAATCCGCCTAACACATGGCAAGAACTTGTTGACCAATCAATAAAAATCCAAAAAAAGGAACGCAGACAAAACCCCAACTTTTACGGGTTCGTGTGGCAAGGCGCGCAATACGAAGGTCTTGTCTGTTGCTTTTTAGAGTTTGCCGGTTCAAACAACGGCGGATTTATCAATAAAAATTTTATGTTAAAACTAAATAATCCGGCAAACCGCCAATCACTTCAATTTATGTACGACCTTATACACACCTATAAAATATCTCCGCCAAACACTTACACGGAAATGAGAGAGGATTCGACAAGACTATTTTTTGAGAACGCAAACGCTCTGTTCCAAAGGAATTGGCCTTACGCATGGGCACTGCTTCAAAAAGATTCTTCGCCCGTCAAAGGCAAAATAGGTATCGCTCCACTACCGCATTTTCCGTCCGGTAAAAGCGCAGCTGCTCTGGGCGGATGGCATATCGGGATGTCAAAATTTTCCGACAATAAACCACTTGCGTGGAAATTTATAAAATATGTCATTTCTTACGATACACAAAAAAAGTTTACTATGGAGCTCGGATGGAACCCGGGCAGACAAGATTTATACAACGACCCCGATGTCCTTAGAAAAAACCCCCACTTTTCTAAACTGAAACAAATTTTCCGCAATGCGCTTGCCCGCCCTAACGTGCCGTATTACACTCAAATATCAAACTGTATCCAAAAATATTTAAACGCCGCCATAGCCGGTAAAATACCTATTGCGCAAAGCCTAAAAAGAGCGGATAACGATTTATCTAAAATAATAAAAAACTATGAACAAAAATAATTTTTATAAATTAAGTTATAAAGAAAAAAAAGTCCTCTTTTTATTTCTACTGCCCCTTTTAAGTTTTATTTTTCTTTTTGTTTTTATTCCTATATTAGGAACTTTTATAAACAGTTTTCACAGGGATTTAACATTTCTGCCTAAAAAATTTATTTTCCTTGATAATTTTAAGCGGCTTTTAACTGATAATTCGTTTTGGCAATCAATTAGGTTTACATTGCTTTTCACTTTTATTTCTGTTCCCCTGCAACTGGTGATAGGTTTTATATTCGCAATTTTACTTAATAAGGCTATACCGTTTCGAGGACTAATAAGATCGATTGTGCTTATTCCTTGGGCAGTGCCGGCGGCGATATCCGCGCGCGCTTGGGAACTTATATATAACTATAATTACGGGTTAGCGCAATACATCATAAAAAGTTTAGGGATAACACAAAATCAGGTTAATTTTTTAGGCTCCGCATGGAGCGCGTTTTGGGCTCTTATTTTAGCGGATTCTTGGAAAACCGCTCCTTTTATCGCGATTATAATTCTTGCCGGACTGTCATCTATCCCGCAAGAAATTTACCGCCAAGCTAAAATCGACGGAGCAGGCTTTATTTACATCTTTTTCAAAATAACCGTACCTATTATAAAACCGATTATCATAGCTGCTTTACTTTTCCGGACAATAGATTCCCTTAGGATATTTGATCTAATATATGTTTTAACTCATGGCGGACCAGGAGGGTCAACCGCATCCGCTTCAATCTACGGATACCAGTTTTTTCTGTCCGGCGAATTCGGATACGGATCGTGCGTATCGGTTTTCCTGTTTATAATAACCTTTATTATATCAATTTGTTATATTAAAACAGCCCGCTTTGGTGAAAAAATATAATGAAAGAATCTAAAATTATTTATATATTAACTTTTAGCGCTTTATGTTTTACGTTGGTATTCTGCCTTACCCCATTAATATATATGTTTATAACCAGCATAAGCGATAACCCCGATTTTTTGGCGGAAAATAAAAAATTTATTTTTTCACTGCAAAATTATAAATCATTGGTTTTAGACGATTCACTGCCTTTTTATAAATACATCATCAACAGTTTAGCAATATCTTCCATTACCGCCTTGCTATGCACTTTCGCGGGCGGTCTTGCGGCATACGCAATAACTCGATTCCCCTTAAAACACAAATCATTTTTAATGATACTTATTTTGGCGGTTTCAATGTTCCCGCAGATAAGCCTTGTCAGCTGCCTGTTTAAAATGATGTCATCTCTGGGATGCATAAACACTTACACCGCTCTGGCACTGCCGTATACCGCATGGACATTACCGTTGTCTTTCTGGATACTCACAAATTATTTCGAGAAAATCCCTCAAGAATTAGATAAAGCAGGACTGATTGACGGATGTTCACGTATCCAAATTTTATTTAAAATTATTTATCCAACAGCTAAACCGGGTATTTTTTCAGCGTTTATATTATCTTTTATTTTCTCCTTCAACGAATTCCTTTTCGCTCTTATGCTCACAACCGACAGCGCCGCAAGGACAATCCCTGTGGGAATAGCCCTTTTTGAAGGTGCTCATGGTCAAATACCATGGGGGTCTATTATGGCGGCTTCAATTATCGCTGTTTCCCCTGTCATCTTAATAACTTTGATTTTTCAGAAAAACATTATTCACGGACTCACAGGAGGCGCGGTTAAAATATGAAAATTGCTTTAAATTCATTGGCTAAAAAATTTTTCTCGCTTCGTAAAGATCATTATGCCGTAAAAAACCTATCTTTGGAAATAAACGATAAAGATTTCTTTGTCCTGTTAGGACCAAGCGGATGCGGTAAATCCACCACATTAAATTTAATGGCTGGACTGGAAAAACCCACAAGCGGAGAGATAAGTTTCAACGACAAAATAGTAGCATCGCCGGCAAAAAAAATATTTTTATCCCCGAAAGAACGAAATATAGCTATGGTGTTTCAGAACTACGCGCTGTATCCCCATTTAAATACATTCGATAATATAGCGTTCCCCTTAAAAATATTGAAAATGAATAAAACCGACATAAAAAAATCCGTAGAGCAGACAGCCGATATTTTAAAATTATCTCATCTTTTAAAATCAAAACCTAACGAACTTAGCGGCGGAGAACGCCAACGAGTCGCCATAGCAAGAGCCATTGTTAGAAAACCCGACTTATTTTTGTTAGACGAACCGCTTTCCAATCTTGACGCAAGGCTTAGGACATCCACCCGCGCGGAACTGAAAAAACTTCAACGACGCCTTAACGTAACTACCGTATACGTAACCCACGATCAAGTAGAAGCCATGACTCTCGCCGATAAAATTGCCGTAATGAACAACGGCAAGATCGAACAAGTCGGCACACCCGATGAACTGTACGACAACCCCGCCAACATTTTTACAGCCTCGTTTATAGGCAACCCGCCTATGAACATTTTTAAAACGAAAATTATGGAACAAAATAACAGTTTTTTCATACAAATAGGCAATACCAAATTAAAACTTGGGAGTGTTGCGAAATAAAATCATATAAAAAAGA
>JAGGZS010000241.1 GCA_021161885.1 bacterium | reverse complement strand
GGACGGGGTATCTTCTGTTTCAACTTTCAGTTGTCCAGCCTGTTTTTCATATCATATGAAAAACTACTGGAACTTGCTCTCATCCCCGACCTCACGGACGGGGAGTTCCCGCTGGATTAAAATAATAAACCGTTATCTTCCAAATCGCCTCTATATAAAAGTAATTTTGCCCTTGGTTCAAGTTTCATTTCAGTTTTGCCGTTTTTACGGAAAATAATAATTTTATCAGCGGTATAAACATTTTTATCTTCCAAAATACGGGGATTGCCTGTTAATTCCAATACCCCCTCTTCTACTTTATAAAGAGCTTTATCGCTTTTAGCGACTTTATTATCGACCTTTATAACAACATTACCTGTTGCCTCGACTATAGAAATATGTTTAGTTTGCCCGTCAAAAAAAAATTTCATTAAATCAGCGTAAACATCTCCTTTTGGGTCTATTATGACAACATTGTCATGGAAAACAGCGATATTTTTAGCGAAATCCACGTTTAGAGGACCATCACTTGTGATTATAGTAGGCACCTCCTGCATATTGTTTTCATCTTTTTGCGTACTGCTTTTTGAAATATTTGGAAAAATAAATAAAAAACAAATAAGTATAAAAATAATATTCAATTTAGTTAACATCGCTATTATCCTTTTCTTCTATGTTATTGTTATTCGCGTCAGGCTGGCCGTCAAATACGAACAACTTATTTTCACCGGTTATGATAACCTTAACGTTTTTTTTAATTTGAACTTCTTTTTTCTGCATATCGCCGTCAAGCCCCTCTCCGGTAATTATCATATCCTTTGAGGTGATTGTAACATTCTTATCGGTTTTAACCTGTTTTGTCCCCTGGTTAATTTGCGCTGATGGGGAAATAATGTCAACTTTATTAGTTCCTGAGGAATCAGTATACATAATTACATTAATGTTTTCAACTTCAACAAACCCGTCATCGAGAAATTTTGCTGATTTGCCATGAAGTTCCCATGATTTGCCCTTTTTATTGTTAAGATCAAAAATATGGACTCCGTCTTCAACCTTGCCTATTGAGACATCCTGTTCATCGGCGGCTGAAGCGATAGGAGTGTTCATCTCCACCATAAAAATAGATATTAGCAATAACAAGTTAATCTTTAACAGCATATTTCGCATATATTACCACAACCTTTTACCGGAACGAGTAAACTTAACTTAGGTTTTATCCAAGGAACGAATTAATGAGGTTATCCCATAACCCCTTAGATTTCAAAATAATTTCAATAACTTCCCTTACCGCTCCACAGCCGCAAGAACGAGTTGTAACAAAATCAGAATGATATCTGATCACTTCAGGCGCTTCGGGAACGGTAACCCCCCAACCTGCTTGTGCGATTGCCTGCAGGTCAACCAAATCATCTCCCATATAGCAAACATCGTTAATATCAATAGAGTATTTGTCCGTCAATTCTTTAACCGCGGTAATTTTATCGGTTCTGCCCACGTAGACGTCTGCAACGCCTAGCTCACGCGCCCTTAATAAAACCGCTTTAGAATTCCTGCTGGTTATAAAGGCTATTTTTATTCCAGCCTGTAACGCAGCTTTAATGCCCATACCGTCATGAGCGGAAAAGACTTTTATCTCACGTCCTTCGCTGTCGATCATTATGCGTCCGTCCGTCAGGATACCGTCCACATCTAAGGCAAGCAATTTAATATTTTTCCCCGGGCAATCCATAGGCTTATAATCCTAAAAAATTTCCCTCGTCAAGTAATCCAGCCGGTTCCAGCGATTCATTGACAAGAGGCAGTTCATCCATTTTCTCTTTTTTATAATTTTCAGGGCTCCAACGGCAAAACAATCCGGTTCAGCCTCCATTTTAATGACCTTTTCGGCAATTTCTAATATATCCATACGCTGATTTGTTTAGGCTGCCCGCAAACTCCTTGTTTATTCATAATAATTCAGCTTTTTTTTAACAATTTTGTCTATGGCGATTAACTGCTCCATCAAAGGAAATACGTTATCTATCTGCAGTGAATTAGCCCCGTCGCACAATGCCTTATCAGGTTCAGGATGGCACTCAAAAAACACCCCGTCACACCCTGCGGCAACAGCGCTGCGGGCAAGATGCGGGACAAATTCCCTTTGCCCGCCGGAACATGCCCCCTGTCCACCCGGCAATTGAACACTGTGTGTGGCATCGAATATTACCGGCACACCCATTTCGCGTATTATCGGTAACGAACGCATATCGGATACAAGATTATTGTATCCGAAACAAACTCCCCGTTCAGTAATTATAATATTTTCATTACCTGTATCGAGACATTTTTTTATAATATTTTTCACATCCCATGGTGCTAAGAACTGTCCTTTTTTTATATTAACGACTTTTCCTTTTGATGCTGCTTTGCAGACAAAATCGGTCTGCCTGCATAAAAAAGCCGGTATCTGCATCACATCGACAACCTTGGCGACAGCGTCTATTTGGGATATGCAATGGACATCTGTTAAAACCGGCACATCAAATTTTTCTTTAACCTTTTTTAAAATCGCAAGCCCTTTCTCTAATCCAGGACCTCTGTACGATGATATGGAACTTCTGTTTGCCTTATCAAAAGAGGCTTTAAAAATAAATGGTATATTTCTTTCCTGTGCTTGATTTTTAAGTTCGCGGGCTATGCGTAATGTCAGCTCTTGGCTTTCAATAACACATGGTCCTGCAACCATTACCAGCGGTGCGTCTTGCCCGATTACAAAATTCTTGATTTTTACTTGCCGCATACGACCGGATTCTCCTCTTTGCATTGGTTATATTTAACGCACGAAGATACAAAATCCCTAAACAAAGGATGTGTTTTATCGGGTTTAGATTTGAATTCAGGATGAAACTGGCACGCCACAAACCACGGATGATCGTAAATCTCCATAATCTCAACCAGGTCATGTTCTTTATTTATGCCTGATAAAACTCCTCCGTTATCCATAACCTCTTTACGGAAAGTGTTATTAAATTCAAATCGATGCCTGTGCCTTTCATAAATTAAATCTTTTTTATATGCTTTAAAAGCCTTTGAATTTTTCGATAAAGCACACGAATAAGCGCCTAACCTCATTGTGCCTCCAAGATCGGTAACTCCAGCCTGTTCTTCCATTAGGCAAACAACCGGTTTTGGAGTATCCGGGGCAAACTCGGTGCTTGAGGCATTTTTATAACCAAGCACGTTGCGGGCAAACTCAATTACAGCGCACTGCATACCAAGGCATATTCCGAGAAAAGGTATTTTATTTTCTCTCGCATATTTAACAGCCTCAACTTTACCGTTAATCCCCCTGTCTCCGAATCCGCCCGGCACAAGAATTCCGTCCACGTCGCCAAGCTCCTCATCCACGTTATCGGGAGTAATATTTTCTGCGTCAATACGTATGGTTTTTACTGATACCTCATTGGCTATGCCCGCATGGTCTATGGCTTCATAAATACTTTTATAAGCATCCTGTAAATTGATATATTTACCGACAACAGCTATTTTGATTTTTTTCTTAACGGTTTTAATGACCTCAACTATTTTTGCCCATTGTGTTAGATCGGATTCATGGGGAGCAGACATATTCATCCGGTTTAAAATTATGTCGTCCACTTTTTCTTTCCGAAACATTAACGGAAGTTCATATATGGTATAATTCACGTCCCGTTCCTCTATTACCGCGTCAATATTTATGTTGCAGAAAAGAGATATTTTTTGTTTAAGTTCTTTTTTCATTGTTTTTTCGGTTCTGCATACAAGAATATCCGGCTGAATACCTATACTGCGCAGTTTTTCCACACTATGCTGAGTGGGTTTAGTCTTCATTTCACCTGCGGCGCGTATGTAAGGCACAAGAGTCAAATGGATATACAAAGTATTCTCCCAGCCGACGTCCAGCCGAAATTGGCGGATAGCTTCAAGGAACGGCAGCCCTTCGATATCACCGACCGTTCCGCCTATTTCGGTGATAACAATGTCTACATCTTTACGGCGGGATAAAATTTTTATCCGGTCTTTTATCTCATTAGTAATATGAGGTATAACCTGAACGGTTTTGCCAAGATATTTTCCGGCCCTCTCGTTGCGTATGACAGATTCATATATCTGTCCGGTTGTAACATTGTTATATTGCGACAACTGTCCTGATGTGAACCGTTCATAATGTCCTAAATCAAGATCGGTTTCAGCTCCGTCATCCGTAACGTATACCTCACCGTGCTGATAAGGGCTCATTGTCCCCGGGTCAACATTAATATACGGGTCGAATTTCTGCAATGCAACCTTAAGCCCTCTCGCTTCTAAAATTTTACCTATTGAAGCGGCTGTTAATCCCTTGCCAAGAGACGAGACGACTCCTCCGGTAACAAAAATAAATTTCTTCATAAAAGTTTCTCTAACTCCTTGAGAGCATTTAAGGTATCTACACCTATAGCTTCATAATCGGTTAAAACTGTTTTTATCCTAAACCCATTTTCCAATATCCTCAGCTGTTCAAGGCACTCTGCCTTTTCAAGAGAAGACGATGGATATTTTACTAATTGTAACAGAAAATTTTTATTAAATCCATAAAGACCTATATGTTTATAAAATTTTTGTTCTTTTTTGGTTGCGGCATCTCTTATAAACGGTATCGGGTAACGTGAAAAATAAATAGCATATCCGTTATTGCCGCGCACCACTTTGACTATATTCGGATTGATTAATTCATCTTCATTTTTTATAAGAGCGATTGGTGTTGCCGCCATACACTCATTATCTTTAACAAGAGTTTCAGCGATACTATCTATGACCTGAGGATCGATAAGAGGTTCATCTCCCTGAACATTTATTACATATTCGCAATCGTGCTCAGCGCATGCCTCGGCTATCCTGTCCGTACCGCAAACATGATTTTTTGATGTCATAACGGCTTTACCGCCGAACTCAATGACTGCGTTAAATATGCGTTCATCGTCAGTAGCTACCATAATTTCGGTTATCATATCAGCTTTTGCGGCGCGTTTATACACATGCTCTATGACCGGTTTACCGCCAAGCAAAGCTAACGGTTTGCCGGGGAAGCGCGTTGAATCGTATCGGGCGGGTATAACCGCGCAAATTTTTTTATCTGACCTCAATATTAATCTCCTTGCGGCAGCATTATATCCGCTTGCCGGCAAACATAACCTAATGCCTCGGCAGGCGTATCCGCTAAAAAATCCGGTTCAGCCCATTCATCGCCCTTAGCGCACAACTCGTTACGACTTTTGCCGTGTGTTATTAGAACTGTTTTGCAGTGGCTATTTTTGCCGGTTGACACATCTTGTGTTTTATCGCCTATAAAAAATGATTTTCCTAAATCTATATTAAACTCTTCCGCTAAAGACAGTACCATTTTCGGGTTTGGTTTCCTGCAGTCACACTTGTCATCCGGTGTGTGAGGGCAGTACCGCAACCCGTCGACCCCGGCGTTATTATCATTCATTAATTTTAACAGATGTTTATGGATAATTTTAAGTTTTTTTTCGGAAAAATATCCGCGCCCTACACCTGATTGGTTAGTAACTATAAAAATTTTAAACCCTTTATCCTTTAACAGAGCGATTTTTTCAAGCACCCCGCCGTAAAACTTAATCTGATCTGTATCGGACAAATAACCCTGATCGTGAATAATTGTGCCGTCCCTGTCTAAAAACAAAGCACTTCGCATTATTACCTTCAGTCAAAATGTTTTAACGCGTTTATAATTTCATCCGGCTGAACCGAAGCAGTACCTACTTTCGCTACAACCGCTCCGGCGGCAAAATTAGATAATACAGCCGCTTCCACAGGTGTTGCTCCGGCACAAAGAGCAGATGTAAAACAGGCGATAACCGTATCTCCCGCTCCCGATACATCGTAGACCTCTTTCGCTACGGTAGATATCTTATACAGCTCTTTGCCGAGCTCTAAAAACGCCATACCATGTTCGCCTAAGGTGAGCAGCAGATTAGATACACCCCATTTTTTTAATATTTCAAGCGCTACTTCAGGCAAAACGGTTTCATCGTAACTTTTCCGATACCCTAAAACGTCTAACGCCTCGGAATAATTAGGTGTTACGGCGGTTAATCCGGTAATATCTATAAAATGCCCTTTTTTCGGATCAAAAGCGGTTACAATATTATTGCCCTTAATGACCGGCAGTATCCGTGATATTAATTTTTGGCTGATTGCGCCTTTTCCGTAATCCTCAAAGATAACCGCGTCGAGATTTTTTTTATTTGATTCGACATAGCTCAGAATTTTATCTATGTTATTATCTTCAATCTCTTTGCATTGTTCCCAGTCGATACGCACGATTTGCTGATGCTGGCCTATTATCCTGATTTTATGGGTGGTCGGGCGGCTGTTAAGCTGTATTATCCCGTCGGTTTTGATATTATTTGATTTTAAAGTTTCGAGTATCTCTGATCCGCTTTTGTCTTGTCCTATGATGCCTACAACGGAAACATCAACGCCGATATCTTTTAAATTTCTTGCGACATTAGCGGCTCCGCCGGGCATATACGATCTTCGTTTTGCTTCGACAACAGGCACAGGGGCCTCGGGCGATATTCTATCCACGGAGCCCCAGATAAACTCGTCTAAAATAATATCGCCAATTACTAAAATCCGTTTAGTTGAGATTTTTTTTAATATTTTGTAAGCTCTGTCTTCGGTAACGCAATTCATATAAAATCCTTTTAACGGAAAAAAAAAATCAGCTTTAGTTTTTTATTTCACAACAAAAAGAAATTATTCGCAAGCGTATTTAGCGACAAGGTCGCCCACTTCAGATGTGCAATAGCCCATTTTACCTGCGGACAAACTTTTAAGATTGTTTGACAACGCTTTGACAACCCCTTTTTCTATTCGTTTGGCCGCTTTGGTTTCGCCGAGTTCCTCAAGAAGCATTTGACCAGCGCATATACAAGCAAGCGGGTTGATGACGCCCATTCCGGTATATTTTGGAGCGGAGCCGCCGATAGGCTCAAACATTGATACTCCTTCAGGGTTTAGATTACCGCCTGCGGCTATTCCCATCCCGCCCTGAATCATCGCGCCTAAATCGGTTATAATATCGCCGAACATATTGCATGTTACTATGACATCGAACCATTCGGGATTTTTCAGCATCCACATACAAGTCGCGTCAACATGAGCGTAATTTGTTGTAATATCAGGATACTCTTCGCCGACTTCATAGAAAGTTCGTTCCCAAAGGTCATGAGCGAAAACCAGAACATTTGTTTTAGCGCATAATGTAAGGCGTTTTCCTTGATTGCGTTTGCGTGTATATTCAAAAGCGTAGCGGATACATCGTTCAACGCCTTTGCGGGTATTTACCATTAACTGGGACGCCACTTCGTCTTTAGTCCCTTTTTTCAAAAATCCGCCGCTGCCGATATAAAGCCCTTCGGTATTTTCGCGAACGACTACAAAATCTATTTCTTCAGGTCCTTTATCACGAACAGGAGTATACACGTTCGGGTACAGTTTTATGGGGCGTAAATTGATATACTGGTCAAGCGCGAACCTCAGTTTCAACAAGACGCCGTGTTCGAGTATTCCCGGTTTCACGTCAGGATGTCCTACAGCTCCGAGATAGATTGAGTCGACCTGTTTAAGTTCTTCAATAGCGCTGTCGGGAATGAGTTCTCCGGTTTTTAAATATCGTTCACCGCTGAAATCGTAATCTATTGTTTCAACGTTAAACCCTATAATATCACTTACCGCTTTAAGAACTTTTATTCCCTCAGCCATAACCTCAGGACCTGTGCCGTCCCCTGCTATAACAGCTATTTTATACGTTTTGCCCATAACTGAACTCCCTTTCTTATATATTTATATTATGAAATTTTTGATTTTACATAATTCATCAACCCGCCGCTGTCTATAAGGTTCTGCATAAACGGCGGAATAGGCTGAGATTTATATTGCTCTTTTTTTGTCAGATTTTCAATAGTTCCCGACTCAACATCTACACTGATTTTATCGCCTGCGCTAATTTTTTTCGACGCTTCTTTAGATTCAAAAATAGGCAATCCTGTGTTAAAGGAATTCCTGTAAAAAATCCGCGCGAAAGATTCGGCTATAACACAGCTTACACCTGAAGCCTTGATAGAAATAGGGGCGTGTTCCCTGCTTGACCCGCACCCAAAATTTTTGCCTCCCACAATTATATCGCCTAAAGATACTTTAGACGAAAATTCCGCATCAGCGTCTTCCATGCAGTGTTCAGCCAGGTCAGCCGGTTCAGACGTGTTTAAATATCGCGCGGGTATGATTACGTCCGTATCAACATCATTCCCGAATTTCCAAACTTTACCTTCTATTTTCATAGCAACCCAAACCTTTTTTATGGTTAATTCTTAATTCTATAATATTTTTATAACTGGTCCGGTCCGGCAACGATGCCAGCTACTGCCGATGCCGCGGCAACTGCCGGATTAGCAAGATAAACCTCGCTTTTGGGATGTCCCATTCTGCCTACAAAATTACGGTTAGTTGTGGAAACCGCTCTTTCGCCTTCAGCGAGCACTCCCATATGTCCGCCGAGACAAGGTCCGCAAGTAGGTGTGGATATAATAGCGCCTGCATCCATAAACACATCAAAAAGCCCTTCGTGCATAGCATCGCGATAAACTTTAAGTGTTGCCGGAATAACAATCATCCGAACTCGTTTGGCTACTTTTCTTCCTTTTATAATATTAGCGGCAACTTTTAAATCGTCAAGCAGCCCGTTTGTGCATGACCCTATGACCACTTGATCGATAGGAATGGTTCCGACTTCGCTGATTCCCCTTGTATTCTCCGGCAAATGAGGGAACGCTACCTGCGGTTCGATTTTTGACACATCATATTTTATAATTTCGCTGTAGTTAGCGTCTTCATCGCTGGAGTAATAATCAGGTTCACGTTCCTTACGGGAATCCACATATTTTTTAGTTGAATCATCGGGAGCGATAATACCGTTTTTCCCGCCCGCTTCAATAGCCATATTCGCCATAGTAAGACGCCCGCTGACAGGCAAATTCTCTATAGTCTGACCTGTAAATTCCATACTTTTATATAAAGCTCCGTCAACGCCGATATCGCCTATGGTATATAAAATAAGGTCTTTAGCGCTGACATATTTGTTTAGTTTGCCTTCGTAAATAAATTTTATTGATTCAGGAACTCTTAGCCATACTTCACCTGTAGCGAATGCAGCGGCAAGATCGGTGCTTCCCACACCTGTTGAAAAAGCTCCGAGCGCGCCGTAAGTGCAGGTATGGCTGTCCGCTCCGATAACAAGGTCGCCTGATACGACTACGCCTTGTTCCGGCAGGAGGGAATGCTCAACCCCCATTTCTCCGACATCATAATAATGAGTGATGTTGTATTCATTGGCAAAAGCACGCAGGATTTTCGCTTGATCCGCTGATTTAATATCTTTATTCGGGCAGAAATGATCGGGCACTAAAACAACGCGGGTATTATCGAACACTTTATTAAGGTTAAGTTTTTTAAATTCCTTAATCGCTATAGGCGCTGTGATATCATTACCGAGCGCAATATCAACGCGGGCGGTAATAAGTTCGCCCGGCGCAACTTTTTCTTTATCAGCGTGTTTAGCCAGAATTTTTTCCGTAATAGTCATTGCCATAATAATTATTCCTCCTTTGCCTTACCATTATCCAAGAGAATCAACTCAACGGCATCTTCATCGCAATTAGGAAAATGCTGGCAGTTAATGCATTCCGTCCATATTTTTTGCGGAAGCTGTTCTTTGTCGATACTGATAAAACCTAATTTTTTAAAAAATTCAGGGATATAGGTTAACGCGAAAACCTTTTTGACTTCAAAGAAGCGGGCATCCTCAATTGCTTTAGCGACAAGCAATTTGCCTATACCATGCCCTTGATAATCTTTGTTAAGCGCCAATGACCTTACTTCAGCTATATCGCCCCAAAAAAATTGTAAGGCTACGCAGCCAACTATTTTTTCTCCGTCGCAGGCTATCCAGAAAGTCCTTATTTTTTCGTAAATATCCACTATTGATTTTGGCAACACAATTTGTTTTTTGCTGTAATAGTCAAGGAGTTTTTTTATGCCTTGAGCATCGCGTAATTTTGGTTTTACGATTTCTATATCCATCTTATAATATTAGTCCATTCTTAAAAAGATTAATAAAATCAGGAAATATACCATTATTGACAAATATTTGTCAACGTAATAACTGTCAGAATAAAAATATCATCTGATTGAGTTTATGCTTTTCAGCACAAAACAGGTTTGTTTTTGAAATCCGGCAAAACATTTTTTACACCTTTGCATTTGACATCATATAGGCTTTGTTCTTATAATCATTTTTAATTTAAGAAACTGTTTTATCAGTAAATTTACTTAAATTTATTAAAAGAAAGTTCACTTATATTATGGGCAATAAACCTAAACAGCGATATATAGCAAGACGCGCGCATAAAAACCGTCTGCCGAAAATTATATTTATTATACTGTTTTGTATTTTCGCGGGGTTGTTATACGGAGGTATTTTATTTAATTTAAACCAGTATAAATCTTTTTTCGAACGAATACTCGCTGAAAAATTTAACGCGAATATAAGTATCGGTTCAATCAGTTTGAAACTAATCGGCAAAGACGCTTTTAATCTGCACGATGTTAAAATTTCAGACCCGTCCTCAAAAAATTTTTATTTTCAGGCGGAAGAGTTTCTTTTTAATCTTGATTTTAAAGAAATTTTCACAAATAAACGTATTTATTTTACGGAAATAAATATAAAAAATCCTGTGCTGAAACTTAGACAAGATGAAACCGGCAAATTTAATTTCAGTAACCGCAATAAAAAAAGCGGCAATGCGCCGCCAACCGCTTCAGAACCCAAACAACAGCGAAAAGAAAAAATGTTTTCTTTTTTATCATTGCATAAATGGATTAAATTGGATTATTCGAGTTTTCTTATTGAAAACATCAATCTGGAATCAGGCAATTTGGAGATATTAGATGAACAGGATAAAGAAATTCTATATCTTGCTGATATTAAAATTAATTTTTCACGGAAAAAAGATAAAAACACAATAAATTTTCAGATGGAATCGCTTGTAAACAATAATCCCGCAGAAAAAATAAGGCTTGACGGATATTTAAATTACAGCAAAGGCAATATTGCTAAGGCCCCTATATCGAAGTTGCTGAAAGATTCATTTTATACCATAAATTATTCTTTTGACAACATAAGGTCTGATTCGATTTATTCTTTTTTAAATAAGCAAATACCTTTTTATCCTGAATTACAAAATTTAGTGTTTTCGTTATGCGGTACCATCTCTGGTTCAGTCAATGACAACATTATTTTATCAGGACGAATCGAGACTAAAAATTCAAAAAACAACAGCACGCTTCTTTTGGATTATAACATCAGATATAATACACAAAAAAAACATTTGACTATAAAAAATATCTTTGCCTTATTAAATGACACTCCCGTATTAGCGGACGGACAGTATTATTTTTCGTCTAAAACAGGAAATATTTTTTTGCAGACAGATATTTTCGATATAGAAAAAATGGGCTCTTTCCTAAAATTCATAAAACGCTTAAATATCGAAGGCAAAGCCTATGTTAATACAATAGTGGATTTATCAAAACCAAAATTTCGTCCTGCAATTGAAACGACAATATTGTTAACAGATTTCACAGGCCGTTTTAAAACTCTCTCCAGACCGATTCGCCTTAACAAACCTTGTGTAGGCACAATAACAAAAGATAAGATAATTTTTAAGGACGCCTCAATTTCATTCGGGGAAAACCCGCTGTATTTAACATTGACTTATATAACAAAAAAAGCTAACGAAAAATTATATCTAAATTTAAAAAATTTATCAAATATTGATTTGCTTAATATCTTTCAAGCTACTAATAAAAATATCCACGCGAATAAAAACAAAAAACAGGTCGGCTCAGGAACATCCCTTCCCGCCTCAAGCGTAACACAAAGAAGTTACAGCAAAAATAAAGGCAAAAACAAATTGCCTATTTACGTTTCCGGTTTAATAAGAAACACTTCCCTTAACATGGCAAGTTTCAGCTCAATATACATAGATATTCTTTTTGAGCAAAACAGGATGCTTTTTAAAGATATCAACATTAATCTTTATAAGGGAAACTTCAGAGGTAACGGTGTAATAACTTTATCCCCAAAAAATCCGGAATATTCATTTGTAGGCGATTTTGATGAGATAGACATTAATTCAATGCTCAACGATACGACAACTTTTAAAAATATAATAAACGGCACAATGAATGCCGCAGTTTCTTTTCAATGCAAAGGCAAAACCAAACAAGCAATAAGAGAAACCTTAACCGGACGCGGCGTTTTGAAAATTATTGAAGGAAAAATAACCAATTTACCCTTACTTAAAAAAATGTTAAGCCAGTTATCTAATAAAAACCAAAACGGAAAAATAACCATTTTCGGAAACACCATCGGATTAAATATTCCTCCGATAGAAGAGTTCAATTTTGCCAAAGAAACGTCGTTTAACAGTTTAAAATGCGATTTTGAAATCAAGCCAAATGAATACGGCAACAACGCCTTTCACACAAACGAACTAAAAATTGAATCAACCAATATGATAATATGGATGTCCGGTAATTTTGATTTCAAAAAAAACCTTTATTTTTCAGGACACACTATTTTATCCAAGGTTCAAACAATTAAACTGCTTCATAAAGTAAACGAATTAAGTGTGCTGTTTCAGGTAACAAACAACTTAATGGAAATACCGTTCAAACTTACTGGTTCTTTTTCCAATCCACAACCTATGCCTATAATTAAGTTTAACGGTATTCAAGATAAAATTAAAGAATTATTCCGTAAAAGATTACTTAATACAACTGATACATCACCTGATAACGCAAACAAGGATGCTGATAAATCCAATATTCTTGACAAAAAAGGTATCAGGATAACCGATAAAGATATAGAAAAAATAAAAAAATTAGAGAAAAAAATAAAAAAATATTTGAAATAGATTTTATTGAATTTATATTTTGTTTATCATAAAATGTTAGTTAAATTTTATACAAGGATACATAAAATG
>JAGGZS010000152.1 GCA_021161885.1 bacterium | reverse complement strand
CTTGAATAAATCTTTGTTACGCTGTTTTGCAAGATTATAAAAATTTACCATAAAATCGAATTTTTCTTCAAATAAAAAATTTTTTGATAAAGTTGCGTCTACATTATTTTTTTGAGCTATTTCAGTTAATTTGTTTTTTACCGACTGGGATGTGAAAGAATTTTTTAAAGATTTGAATTTTTTGTATTCTTCGTTAGAAACCCTTAAGGTGAATAATTGTTTTATAAGATTTAAATTGGATGATATTTTATTAACAGCGCGTTGGTCGTCGGTTGTGAATAATTTTTCTTTAAGGAGTTCAACGAGCTGATTTTTTTCTTTAAGAAGTTCCCCGAAATCGAGTTTTGAGTACATTTTAAGATATTGGAAATAAAACGCTATGTTCGGAAACCGTGATAAAACAAGTTCTTTTTTATCGGATAATTTTTTTAAATACATATAATAATCTTCGGAACTCATTTTTTTGTTTTTGAAATCTAATACAACCTGCCTGATCTGCATAATCTCGTCTTTATCTAAGCGGGGTCCTAAGAAATTAAGCAGCCCGACCTGTTCTTTATTGAGGTTATCGAAATTGATGCCTTTTTCTAAATGATCAAGTGTTACGAGCCTTGCGAAATTTTTATATTTTCTTAAATTTGTTTGTTTCGCGATAAGAATATTTTTAAGATAGTTACAGAAATCAACAAGGCTCATTTTTCCGTTGTTGAGCGCTTGTTCTTTCTGGTCGAGCGCTAAAAGTTCCTCGGAATATATTTTTTTTTCAATACTGTTTATAACTTCTTGGACATTATTATAATAGTCAAGAAAAGCATCGTGGAATTTCCAAGGTTCGGCAAATGCCTGAAAATTTTTCATAAACGATTTTTTATTTTCAATACCTCTCATAACTATGGGTAAATTCTTGGAAATTGCCAGATACTCCGATCCCGTTATTTTGCCTTTTTTCATTAAATAATCTGCTACTTTTTCGCGCACGGTTTGATTTTGGAGGACATGGAATTTATCATCGATAAAGCCGCCTTGCGCGCCTTCGAGTCCGAAGAGCGTTATATTATTTTTTGACGCAAGGATATCTAAGATGCTGGCGATGTTTTTTTGCGCCTGATAATTGCAGTGCACATCTTGGATGTGAACGATGAGGGTATCCTCAAGTCCTTCGTAGGTTTCTTCTATTTTACCTATGTCCGCGGGAATAATGATTTTTTTTAAATCCATAGAGGATAAAACTTCCATACTCGTGTCGTTGTCTTTTGAGGCGTTTGCCATATTTAAGGGAAAGTTGCCGAGCAGCAGCATCTCAACGCATACGAACGAAATAAAAAACTTCATTCTTTCTGATTTTAATATAAAATGTTTCATTGTTTCTTTGTCTCCTTAAATTGAATATTTTTATATCTTTTTTTTATACCTTTTATACTATAATTTTATCAAAAAAATTCATTTTATTCAATAAATGTTAAGGTAAAGATACAAGCCTTTACTTTAAATTTGATATTCAGATAATACAAAAATATGAGTGTTTTTTGCAAGACGCTTTAACGCATTATTTATTCTTTATAAATCAATTAAGCGGTCCAAAGAATATGTTGAAAAAGATAACCCTTAGGGGTACGGTTAGTTATTTATGTTTGATTTTGGCTGTTTTAATAAGCTATATATTAATATTAAACAACCGCTTTACGTTTGATGATTATTATTCTATTGAGGAAAACCGGTATTTACATAATCTTGTTTTCCTTAAATATATTTTTTCTCCGAAATATTTTTTTATATCCAACGAAGCCAGTTTCAGACCGACGATTACGGTATTGAATTTTTTTGAATATTATTTATTCGGCAATAATGCGCAAGGGTTCCATGCGGTTAATATTTTTCTGCATTTGATATGCGTATTGCTTATTTTTGTTTTTTTCAGAAAAATAGGATTTTTTAAAATTGCTTTTTTTACTGCAATGCTCCATGCTGTACATCCTGCTTTGTCCGAGTCGGTTGCGCAGGCAGCTTTCGGTGAGGATTTGTTATGTTTTATTTTCCTGTTTTTATCGTTGATTTTTATCAAAAAATGGTTTGAGCTGAAAAAGTCTTTGTCGCAAAACCTAATGTTATGTCTAATAATTTTGATGTATACCTTAGCGCTTTGTTCCAAAGAAACGGCTTTTTTCTTTCCTGCGGGGTATTTAATTTTAATGCCTTTTATGACTAACGATAAAACAAGAGGATATAAAATGGTGCTTTGGCTGATGATACCTCTTGTCTTGTTCTTTTTTGTCAGATTTTTTCTGCTGGTTAATCCAAACCAGCCGGATGTAAGCGCTGTTAATGCGTTATCCCAGTGGTTTGGGTTGGTTTATTATTTTCCGGATTACCTTAAAATCTATTTTTTTCCGAAAAATTTGTCTATTGTTCATCCTGTTAAACAAATCCCTCCTGCTAATTTGGTTATATTAATAACATATTGGGTATTTTTTCTATCGGTTTTTTTTTCAGGGCTGTTTTTGTGGTTGAAAAAATCTATTTTTGGAGCGGGAATTTTATGGGTAGTATTCGCTCTAATTCCTGTATCCGGTTTATTTAAGTTGAAATTTCCTTTTGCGGAGCGGTATTTGTATATTCCTTCGGTGGGTATTCATTTTATAGTGTCGTCGGTTTTATTGTACTGTTATTGGGGCATAAAAAATAAAGTGTTAAAACGGATATATATATGTATTTTATCTTTATTTGTAATTACTTTGATAATAAGGTGTATGGAACGTACAACAGACTGGATGGACAATTTGGCTTTATGGAAATCAACGGCAAAAGTCGTGCCGTTGAGTCCGCCGGTGCATTATTCTCTGGGCTTGATATATCATGATAATAATGAGTTTGATAAAGCGGAAAAAGAGTACAAAACGGCAATAAGATGCAATCGGGATTATCTTGATCCTTACATTAACCTTTCGGTTTTGTATTTCGAGCAGGAGCAGTATGATAAAGCGCTGAGAGTCAATCAGGCGGTATTGTTGAAAAATCCTAATATAGCCATAGCCCATTTTAATAACGGGTTAATCAATAATAAACTCGGCAATAAGCAAAAAGAGTTTGAATGCTATATGCGGGCAATAAAGGCTGACCCCTCTTATCCTGAAACGTACAAGTATTTGGCTTCATGGTATCTTGATAAGAAAGATTACGAAAACGCAGCGGCAGCATGGAAAAAAGCCGTAAAACTCGATCCTTACTGGATAGACGGTTACACTAACCTTCATTGGTTTTACGGCACTTCAGGTAAAATCAAACAAGCGGAACAAATTTTGCGTAAAGGTTTATTTTATAATCCCGGCAGCAAGGAGTTACAGCTTAAATTATATAAGATGAAATCGCGGCAGTAATTATTGCGCCAGTTTATCTAATATAAAAGATACCAATGAGCCGAGCGAAATTCGTTCCTGTTTCATAGAGTCGCGAAATCTTACAGTAACCGCATTATCTTCAAGAGATTCATAATCTACGGTTACGCAGTAAGGAGTGCCTATTTCGTCTTGTCTTCTATACCGTTTGCCGACACTGCCTATTTCATCGTAAAAGGTGGTGGTAACTTTTTTTAAATCGTCATTGATTTTTTTTGCGAGTTCTTTTAACGCCGGTTTTTTAAATAATGGAAAAACAGCTGTTTTGATAGGAGCGATTTTATGGCTGAATCTTAGAACCACACGTGTATTTTTTTCTAATTGTTCCTCTTCGTATGCGTCGGCAAGAAGAGTAAGCAGGATACGATCCACGCCGGCAGATGTTTCTATTACCCACGGCACGAATTCTTTTTTCTCAAGATCATCTTTGTAGAGCATTTTTTTGCCGCTGTATTGCTGGTGCTGTGATAAATCGAAATCGCTTCTGTTGGCAATTCCCTCAAGTTCTTGCCATCCGAAGGGGAACTCATATTCCACATCAACACATGATTTAGCGTAATGTGCGAGTTCATCTTTTTCGTGTTCTCTTATGCGTAATCGTTCAGAGTGTATCCCGATGTTTTTGTACCAGTTTATGCGTCTGTCAATCCAGTATTCGTTCCATTTTTCATCGGTGCCGGGAGCCACAAAGAATTCAAGTTCCATTTGTTCAAATTCACGTGATCGAAAAGTAAAGTTTCTCGGCGTAATCTCGTTACGGAAACTTTTGCCGATTTGAGCTATGCCGAAAGGGATTCTTTGCCGTGAACAATTAAGCACAGTCAGGTATTGCGCGAAAATAGCCTGTGCTGTTTCAGGACGCAGATAAGCCGCAGATGCGGCGTCTTCAAGAGCGCCGACATATGTTTTGAACATTAAATTAAACGGGCGGGGCGGAGTAAATTCGCCTCCGCATTCAGGGCAAGTTTCGGTTTGAACATGGTCTGCCCGATAGCGTTTTTTACATTTTTTGCAGTCGATCATATCATCTTTAAAATTAGCCACATGACCTGATGCTTCCCATATACGGGGATGCATAATTATGCTTGCGTCCATACCCACAACATTATCGTGCATCTGGACTATGTCTTTCCACCATAAATTTTTAATATTTTTTTTCAGTTCAGTTCCAACTGGACCATAATCCCAGCAGCCGTTCATTCCGCCGTATATTTCACTGCTTTGAAAAATAAATCCTCTGCGTTTACACAAAGAAGTTATTTTTTCCATTTTTTCATTAATGTTCATGCTCGCCTCGTAATTAATCGGATGAAATTTTATATATAAATTATCATGTGGCTAACGCGGTAATAGCAACTGTATTGACTATATCTGAGACACTGCATCCTCTTGACAAATCGTTAATAGGTCTTGCGGTTCCTTGAACTACAGGACCTATAGCCTCGGCTTTCGCCAGACGCTGGACGGCTTTATAAGCTATGTTCCCTGAGTTTAGGTCAGGGAAGATAAGCACGTTTGCCTGTCCTTCAATGGGACTGCCGGGCGCTTTTTTCTGAGCGACCTTAGGTATAATCGCCGCGTCAAACTGAATTTCTCCGTCTATGGTTATTTCAGGATGAGTTTCCTTTACGATATTAGTCGCTTCAATAACTTTATCTAAGGATTCATGTTTCGCGCTTCCTTTTGTGGAAAACGAAAGCATGGCGACTTTCGGGTCGACGCCAAGCAGTTTTTTACAATTTTGAGCTGTGCATATAGCTATTTCCGCAAGCTGTTCGGCTGACGGGTCAGGCACGACAGCGCAGTCGGCAAACAAGAGCGAGCCGTTAATCCCGAACGATTTATCCTGCACAACCATAAGAAAATAACTTGATACGGTTTTTATGCCGGGAGCGGTTTTTAATATCTGGATAGCAGGTCTTAAAGTATCGCCTGTGGTGGATATTGAGCCAGCAACGTAACCGTCGGCTAAATTTTCTTTGACGAGCATAGCCGCGAAAAAGATTGAACTCTGCATAGCTTTTTTTGCGTCATCAAGGCTGATACCTTTCTTTTTTCTAAGTTCGTAATATTTTTCTGCGAATGCGTCTTTATAACGTTCATCGTTAACGGATATGATTTCGGCTCCGTTGATATTGATTTTGTTTTCTTTCGCGTCCTGCTGGATTTTATCCGTTTCGCCAATAAGAATAACCTTAACTATTTTTTCTTTGATAAGTTCCTGAACGGCTTCAAGAATGCGGCTATCTTCAGATTCAGGCAGGACAATAGTTTTATTTAAAGATTTAGCTTTTGATCTAATTTCATCAATAATACTCATTATTAGTTATCTCCCACTATTTTTTTTGTTTCACGCGCTATGACGAGTTCTTCGTTGGTAGGAATACAAAATATTTTAGTTTTTGAATCGGTTGTGTTCAGTTTGTTTTCACCTTTATTGGAATTATTTTTTTCTTTATCAAGACTAATCCCCATAAATTCAAGCCCTGCGCAACTAAGTTCACGGACAAGCGCGCAGTTTTCGCCTATGCCGCCTGTGAATACCAATGCGTCCACACCTCCGAGAACGCCTGCGTAAGCTGATATATATTTTTTTAAACGATAACTTAATATATCTATGGCGAGTTTAGCGCGTGGGTCGGTATCCAAAGCGTCGGTGAGTTCTTTCATATCGTTGGAAACACCGGATATTCCCATAAGCCCGCTGTGTTTGTTAAGAAGTGTGTTAGCTTCCTGCAAACTTAGATCTTCTTTAGCGATTATAAAGGTAATGATTGACGGGTCGATATCTCCGCATCTTGTACCCATAACAAGCCCTTCAAGAGGAGTAAACCCCATAGATGTATCTATAACCTGCCCTTTGTTTATTGCGGTAATACTGCTCCCGTTACCGAGATGGGCGGTTATGATTTTAAGTTCATTTATATCTTTACCCATAATTTTAGCGCATCTGTTGGCTACATAGTAGTGAGATGTGCCGTGAAACCCGTAACGTCGTATTTTGTACCGTTTATAAAGTACGTAAGGTAAAGGATATATATATGCTTTAGGCGGCATTGTCTGATGGAAAGCGGTATCAAATACGGCTATCTGAGGCAACTCGGGAAACAGTTTTTTACAAACTTCAATACCTTTTAAATTATGAGGATTATGCAGAGGAGCCAGATCGATTAAGTCTCTGATTTCTTTTATAACGTCCTCATCTATAGCCACTGAACTGGAATAAGATTCACCACCGTGTACAACTCTGTGCCCGATAGCGGATATTTCATCTTTATTTTTTATAATGCCGAGTTTTTCGCTCATTAAAGCCTGGATGGTTTTTTGGAGAGCTAAGTGATGATCAAGGATTTCCATTACCTCTTTTATTTTATCTTTTCCGGGAATAGATAAATTTAAAATAGCTGTGCGTGTGCCTATTTTTTCCACGCTTCCTTTTACAAGGAGCGATTCATCAGACATATCAAGAAGTTGAAACTTAATTGATGAGCTTCCGCAATTTAAAACTAAGGTTTTCATACTTTATAACTCCATTTTTTTAGCTGACTTAAAGAACCAAGCCCTTTTTTCTTTCCGTTTTCATCATATATATAAAATCCTTGACTTGTTTTGCGTCCTAAATGGTTTGCCCTTACAAGTTTAGCCAGTATCGGACATGGGCGCTGCCCGTGCTCTTTGCACATATAATTCATCCATACATGAATTAAATCCAGACCGATCCTGTCCGCTATCTCAAAAATTCCACGTTTCATTTTGTAGCCAAGCGTTAGGGCAGTGTCGATGTCTTCGATAGAAGCAACGCCTTCCATGGCGATAAACATAGCTTCATTGAGCATGGTAATCAACATTCTTATACTGACGTATCCGGGAGATTCAGATACCTCAACAGGGGTTTTTGAAAGTTTATCTTTTATAAAAGTTTCTATATCTTCAAATGTTTCTTTTGAGGTTTTTAATCCGCCGATAACCTCGGCAAGTTTTACTCTTACAACAGGTGGAAGGAAAATTATTCCCGCTACTTTATCAGCTCTATTTGTGGCGTTTGCTATTTCAGTGATACTTAAAATAGCGGTATGGCTGACTAATATTGTTTCAGGATTCATTATTTCGTCGAGTTTAGCGAAAATATCTTTGTTAAGTTCTATGTCTTCTCTAACTGTAACGAATACCATTTGGCACGATGGGTCAAGGTCTTCGAGCGAATCGACGCCGTTGATGCGCGCCATAGCGACTTTTTTCTCAGTTTGTGTTATGCCCCATTTTTTGATGAGCTGGTCCATTTCTTCTTCGATAAGTTTGGTTGACCGTTCTAATGTCTCTTTGTTTAGTTCGACAAGGTTGACGTTCAGCCCTGCCATGGCTGCGGCTTGCGCAAGCCCTCTGCCGGCTGTACTTGCGCCGATAATGCCGATATCAATTATTTCCATAGTTCATCTCCTTGTGTAACTGTGTATAATTTTTTGGTATTTTTATTATTAATACAAATTAATTTATAAATTATAATATTCTAATATTCTAAAAAAGATTTAATATTATAGGAAAAATTTTTTTTT
>JAGGZS010000050.1 GCA_021161885.1 bacterium | reverse complement strand
GATTGTAATTCATACTGCCCCGCCTAATCTGATAAAAGATTATATTTACGAACTGCCTTACAACAGTTCTGTTATAAATATAGGTCTTGCAAGAAACAAAAAAAATCAAAAAATTTCTTTAGATATGCAAAAATTAATGTTCAAACGAATTCAATTACTTTCCTCGTTCGCTGTTCCATCACTTTATTTTGATAAGGCGGTCAACCTGATTTCCGACAGGATAATCGAGCCTGATATTTTTATAGATAATATTATACCGCTTTCCGCGATAGAAAACTTTATCGGTCCAAAAACCAAGAAAAAATATCTTAAAACAATTGTCGACTTATCATTAGGAAATAAAAAAGAATGAAAATCGGTTTTTTCGTCCATAGATATCATCCGGTGCGAGGCGGAGCGGAAAGATTTATCCAGAAGACAGCTGAGTTTTGCGTTTTACAAAACGATGAAGTTACCGTTCATAGCACTAACGCTGACAACCTTCAGTCGTTTATATGCCGGCACAGCAAAAAATTGCGTTGTGGGGAAGATAACATTAACGGAGTAAAAATAATCCGGCATAAAATAAAATATCTTTTTTTACGAAAATATTGGGGCAAATTATTGTTTGAAATTCCGGTATTAAACGGATATTTCAGGGGATATATACATCCGGCTACCCCCATAGTCCCTTCCATGCGTAAAATAAAGCCTGATTATGATTTAATTGTTTCTACCGCTATACCATACGATTACATAAACATTTCAGCCTTTTTTTTATCTAAAAAACTTAATATTCCTTTTGTATTTATTCCCTTTTTACATCTTGGCGATTTAAATAATCCAAATGATCCTGTAAGGCGGTTTTATACACAAAAATACCAGATTAATCTTATGAAGAATGCCGACGGAATAATTGTCCAAACAGAAATTGAAAAATTTTTTTTGGGCGGTCAAGGTGTAGACAAAAATAAAATAATGAAAATCGGGCAAGGCATTGATATAAAATCGTTTTCCAAAAAAAATCCTGCTATTTTGCGAAAAAAGCTCAATATACCGGAAAAAGCTTTTGTTATCGGTCATTTAGCAAACTTAAGTTTTGAAAAAGGGTCTATCGACCTGTTAGAGGCGTTTGAGAAATTATCAAATGAAAAAAAAGATATTTACCTTATTTATGCCGGAGCGTCTGTGGATTCTTATAAACAATTTGTTTCCTCAATTCCTATACCCTGTAATTTCAGGGAGTTAGGTATCATTGACGACCAAACCAGAAACGAATTTTTTAGCGCAATAGATTGTTTCTGCCTGCCGTCTAGAGTAGAATCGTTCGGGGTGGTGTTTCTTGAGTCTTGGCGGTTTGAAAAACCTGTCATCGGATACAACGCAGGGGGTATCCCTGATGTTATCAGTTCTAACATAGACGGGTTACTGGCTGGCGCAGACAATAAGGACGAGTTAATCCAAAAAATTCTTCTTCTCTACAACAACAATAATTTAAAAGATAAATTAGGCAAAGCCGGCAAAATAAAAGTAGAAAAATTTTTTACATTAGATATTATCAATAAAAAAACTTATTCTTTTTTAAAAAAAACCGCAAAACCTGTCGATTAAAAATTTTTTTATCCAATCTTGCCTTAATAAATTATTAATTTCCCTTGCAGGGCATTTTTTTAATTTTTGTGTCCGAATACGTTTTTTTATTACATATGGCACAGCAAGTAAAAACGCTGTTTTAGCCTGCAAATAAACAATTGCCTCCCCCCTGAACAATTTTACAACCAACTGCATAATAAGAAAAATTATTCTAACCGAAAAATATCCGCATAATAATAAAGATGGCATATCCGACCAGAAAACAATCTCTTCGTTCCGATAAGAATAAAATAGTATTTTTCTTTTGTTTATGCCGTAACTTGCGCTGACACAATGATAACTGACAGCATAAGGAGTATAAAATATTTTATATCCACTAAGATTTATCCTGAACGATAAATCCACATCTTCGTAATAAGCCTGTAAAAATTCATCAAATAATCCTATTTTATCCAATAACTCTTTGTCATATACAACCGCAGCGGCACAAGCTGAGAAAACTCTTTTTATATGATTATTTTTCCAGCTGTTTTTTTTAAGATGATTATGTTTTAAAGCTGTTCCGATAATAAAATAATCATCTCCCTGAGAATCCACAAAATAAGAGTTGCCGGAAATTAAAATATTTGTTGCCGCAGCAGCGATATTATTTTCTGTTCCAAATGGTTCCATAGCTTTTTCAAGCCAATCAGATGATAAATAAAGGTCATTGTTGAGCAAACAAACATATCTTGATTTTATCGCCGAAATACCACGGTTGACAGATTTTGCGAACCCAACATTGTGTTTATTTTCAATAACTTTTACACATGGATAATTTTTTTTAATAAAACAAACGCTATTGTCGGTTGAGGCATCATCTATTACAATTATTTCATCAAAGGCTATTGTTTGTGAACAGATAGAATCTAAATTTTTTTTTAGGTAATCTATTCCATTATAATTTGGGACAACAATGCTGACAGATTTTTTTTTTATTGCAAGGGAGTTTTTTTTAATTAATTAATTTTTTTTT
>JAGGZS010000136.1 GCA_021161885.1 bacterium | reverse complement strand
TGTTAGGATCTACAAGGTTCAATTCTTCCACTGCGCCTGTTTCGATGATTTTAATGTCCATGGTTTTCCTCCTCCTATTTGTGTGTTTTTTTCTATCTGTTTCAAAGATAATGCATTTTGAACCTGATGTCAAGTCAATATCATAAAAAATTTAAAATAAATTGAGAAAAAGGAATAACTATCTGATTTTATTGAAAAAGAAAATTTGAAAAATATCTGGAGGGGGGGATAAAAAAATGGAAGCGGAGGCGGGATTTGAACCCGCAATTACCGGCTTATGAAACCGGCAGACTAACCATTGCCCTACTCCGCATTGAGAAGAAAATGCCCCTGGTCAGTGAGGAGGTTATCTGCCAGGGGCTAAGGAAGAGAAATGAAAAACTGAAAATAGGATAGCAGTGAATGAGAGGACTGTCAAGAACTATATATCTACTATCGGGCAATCCAGGATAAAGGGTTTTGGGTGTGAACCGTCCATTCCGCTCGATAGCCCTTGTCCATCGTATATTTATTCGTGTTTCCTATTCGTTGCACCAGGTTTTGAAGTCTGCAATAGTGAGAAAAATCCTGGTGCGGATATTCCAGTAGTTGCGGCAATTAGGTTGTGGCATTGGATACTCCTTTTCTATTTAAAATAAGGCCTGCTTTTTCTAAATGTTTAAATTTGAAATTTAGAAAACTTTGGCAACTTCTTGGATTATAGCCTCTGATTATACAATTTTCATCCTTATCTTTTTTTGCTTGTTGCCATGTCTTTATAGCTGGTTTTTTTATAACAAGGCGGTAAAGTAAATGGGTTGTGTCAAAGGCAATCCAATCAAGAAAACTTTTCTTTTCTTTATCGAAATAGCCATAAAGAAAAATTCCTGCATTGAGTTTGAAAAGCTCACTTTTTATATCGGTTTTTTGATTCCATTCTGTGATAGTAACATCTTGATATCTTAAAAATTTTGGTTTTCTGAATCGTTCTTGAATAGTAAACTCAATTTCAGCTTTAAACCATTGAACTTTCACAGATACGAGTCTGTCAATAGCCATTTCACCATCGAGAATCTTTTCTTTTTCTCCTACAGAAAGGCTTGTCGTTGTGAATTTAAGCAGTTCTCTGGGTATATTAAAAAGTATCGGATATATTAAAGTCTGGGCAGCAAGATGAGCTTCATCACTAAATAATTGATTTCCTTCACTATATGGTGTTGTCATGTTCTGCCTTTTCCCCGGTTAGATTTTTCCAGCGTGAAACAATTTCATTACAGAAAGCAGGATTGATTTCTCCACCAATACATGATCGATTGCTTTGTTCACAAGCAAGAAGTGTTTGCCCACTGCCAAGAAAGGGATCTATGATTGTATCATTTTTTTCGGTGAATTTGTCGAAAAGCTTAGATAAGAATTCAGCAGGTTTCCTTCCTTTGTGTTGTGTTTCCGATGTTTCTGATGTTTTTATAGAAAGTGTGATAATATCCTGTGCATTCTGGTATACACTGTTGTGTGAAAAAAGAGCCGTAAAAATCCAATTTCCAAAACCAATAGCTCCACGTGTCATTCCATTAGTGATAATACCTGCAAGACTCCAAGAATATGGCATTGAAGTTAATCGCATAAAATCTTGTATAGAAATAATGCCTGGGGTAACGGCAACAATTTTTGCGAAATCTGTTAAATAATCATGTTGCCAATTAAAGTCATTATCCCATTCAGCAGCATTTGCATTGTATGGAGGATCTGCGAAAGCAAAAGCACAAGGTTCTAAGTTTTTTATAAAGGCTTCGCTCGAAGTATCCCCACAATACAGTCTATGCCTGCCCAACTGCCACCATTCACCGTTCTTGACAAGTGGGTTGTCTGGTATTGATTCGACACTTTCTATAATCTGCGATTGAGTTTCTATAATTTTTTGTTTTTCTTTTTTGGCTATTGGAATAGCTTTCTTAATCGGAATGTTTTTTTCTTTAACAATTTCAATAATCTGTTTTTGCTCTTCAACAGGCTTTTTTGAAAGAGCTATCACGTCCTTTCGAGGCTCTGCTTTTACCTTACTTGCGTCAAGCTTATCTGATATTTTGTCAACAGCTTGGGCATAATTGGCGTCGTTTGTAATGGTCTTATGAGATACACCTGTTTCTCTGGCTACTTTATCACGAGTTTTCCCAAAGGGAGTGGTAACTGTTACCACTCCCTTTTTTGGTAGCTGTCCTCCATGGGTTTGTTTCTCAGCAAGGTATTTTTTACCTCTCAGATAAGCGGCCTGGTTTGGTGACAAATTTCGCCTGCTTAGCTGATTATCGATAATCCAGTTAATAGCGGCATTTCTGCTAGGTAAAGAGATATATCGTTCTGTGTAGGGAATTTTATAGGCTTTACAGATTTTTACTCTATTATGACCATCGAGCAAAATATTTTCTTCTTTCCAGATTATAACAGGTTCTTTGAAACCTTCTCGCAATATTTTTTGTTCTAAACCATTAAATTCTTTGTCTATTAATGGATCTATTAATTTCTTAAAATCTTGGTCGATTATCATAATATTTCACCAAAACAGAAGGAGCGCAATAGTTCTGTTGATCTTAAAAGCAGTTAGAAGATTCCGGGTCTCACGACTGCCGGGAACTATTGCGCTTAGTTTTTGCTTAAAGGGGTACTGTTTTTTCAATCAACACAATTATAGATTATGCTAGAAGGGTTGAGCTGTCAAGGGTTATCGGCAACAGGATTTGTTTTTTGATCTTAATAAAGATTTTAAGACCTCTGTACCTAACGCTGGATTACCACAGACTGTTCTTAGGTACGCACATAAGTATTATATAGTATTTTCAGTTATTTAGGATAGGTCAAATAAGATA
>JAGGZS010000043.1 GCA_021161885.1 bacterium | reverse complement strand
CAGCAAGGATATTCAAAAAAACATCACTGTAATTATGGAAACCAAAGAGAATTTTATCTTTAAATTCAGTACTTAATTTTATTTATCATTATTGATTATGCAGTAAAGAAAATTATTTTGCGTATAAAATTTTTATTTGGTACGGACGCAGGTTGTAATGAAAATTGTTAGGCACATTATTCATCGGATATGCCGGTGAAATATCCTGAATTGCCGAACATCCTTGAAAAAACGAATCAAACAGGCTGCCGTTATAAAATTCACGGTAATGGTCGGTGTAATTAATTAAAACAAGCGCTTTTTCGTTACTCTTTTCTGATCGTTTAAGAAACACGGCTACTGCTTCTTCAGGAAAAAAATCGGTAGGATAATCCGCTTGGAACAGCGGATAAGTCTTTTTGAGCAAATTGCAAGACTGGATAAAAAAGCCAAGATCAATCTGCTGTGTTTCCCAGTCATCAGGTGTAGTATTCACCACATGAAGTTTTTTCCTGAATCCGAACTCGAAACCCATTGGTATCATAACCCCGCCTGAGAACAGCGCTGAAAACAGGTATTTCAGTTTGACAATATCCCACGCCCCGTTGGTTTCTTCAGCAAGACGTTTTGTATCATGGGATTCTGGAAAACTTACTGATGAAGCTAATTCGCGTGTCAGCTCATACTGTTGCATACACCACGGTTCTTTAAAATCCCAGTATTTTGAGCTGTTGAAAATAACTTTAAACCCTGCTTTGATTACAGCCATAGTCTGTTTTGGGGAACACCCTAACGTTTCTCCGAAAAAAAGGATGTCTTTATTTTTCTTTTTGGATTCTTTTATTAAAAATTTCCATAAAGCCGACGGAACCTGATAAGCGGCGTCGCAGCGAAACCCCTCAAACCCGCAGTCCATATAATCTAACACTAAATCCCGCCAGTAATTCCATAAATTTTCTTTATCTTTTGAGCGGGCATTGTCTATTTCCGCAAGGTCGCCCCATACGGTTTGCACAATTTTACCTTTTTTGGCGCAGGGGTTTACGATTTTTCCTTTTCTATCGTGTTTATACCATATCGGGTTGCTTTTTATAAGGGGGCAATCTATGGCGGTATGATTTATAACAAGGTCAGCCATCACTTTAATTCCCATAGAATTGGCTTGCTTAATAAATTTTTTAAGGTGCTCTTTTGTCTTTTTATTGGTGAAACTGTTTTTTATCAGCGGATGGTACATATAATAATCTTTGATAGAATACAAACTGCCTGACATTCCGGGTTTATGCAAGGGGTTTACATAAATCCAGTTAAAACCCATATTGTAAATTCTCTCAAGATGTTTCTGCCATAAATGAATAGGGCCTGCAAGTGTAGGGAATAAATTGTATATTATATATGGACCTTGGTTAGCGTTCATTTTATTTATCCTTTTTTATCATTACATAAAAATTTAGTTTTATTGACGGATTAACGAAGTTTTATATAGTAATTAAAAGATAAAACGAATGCCACAATTTTTTAGACAATTTTTTCAAGGACCTGTATATTCCGCCATATTGTTTTCTGTTTCGTTTAAAGCTATTTTATACAGGCAATTGGGGGGTAAGGCTTTTTGCAGTCTATCCCAGAAAGCGATACACAGGTTTTCAACTGTTGGTGTTTTTGTCTGAAAAACATCTACTTGCTCGGATATATTTTTGTGGTCTATCCATTTAATAATTTCGTGTTTTATAATTTTGTTTAGATCGGTTAAGTTGATTATCATACCTGTTACGGGATCGGGGTTACCTTTGAGAGAAACTTTTAAAACATAATTATGACCGTGCAGACGTGAACACTGCCCGAAAACCTCAAAATTTTTTTGATCGTCCCAATCTTTAACGTACAGCCTGTGAGAACATGAAAAACAAACGGTTTTTGTTATAGTAAGCATATAATTTTATCCTTTTATATTTTTTATACATACGGGTAAACCCTTGCTCGTTTTATTTTTTCTTCAGTCCAATCCGACCAGTTTATCTTGCCGTAAACGGTTCTTTTAGAAAAATCCTGCGGTATGCGCGGAGCGATCCCTTCGTTAAGCAGAGGCACAAACAGCCGGATAATTTTTTCTTCAAGATACATTGCTTCTTCATAAAGTTCAGTTGAAGTTGATTGGCGGGGATCGAGTTTGCCCGCAAGCTGTCCAATAATCATACCGGTATCCATTCCTTCGTCAAGTTCAAACAACGTTATTCCGGTTTTCGGCCTGTCGTGAAGCAGAGCGTTTGCTATGGGCACGGCTCCGGCACCTTCGGGCAGCAACGATTCGTGAATTCCTATTACCGGACAGATATCAAGCAGTTCTTTTTTGTACATCTGCTGCCATCCAAGCGACCAGATATAGTCCGGTTTGAGCGATTTAATAGTTTCTATATGGTCGTTTATTGAATTGCGCACAATGGTTCTATGCACTTTATCGGCAAAGGCAAACTTTGATTCGTCAACCATATCCACCCCTTCCCATCCCGGAGATTTTTCACCTCTTGTGTAGAACATAGCGATATCTTCGTTCAGTTCATATAGTATTTGGGCGTTTTTATAAGTTGATTCTATCCCGCCGATAACAATTATTCTCGACATAACTTAGCAAACCTCCTGCTTATGGTTTGATTTCGCGGATTAAATGGAACGCCTCGGCAAACGCTATCCCTACTTCATTACCCCGTTTAAGCGCAAGCATCTCTACCGCTTCAGGGCTTCGTGGATGAGGATACGCCCTGAGTTCCGATTTATAAATTTCAATGGCTTTTTTCTTTTTTTCTATTGTAGAGTCTATATTCACGTAGGCAGTTGGGCAAAAAACCGTGTGCGGTTCTTGTGCGGCTCGTTCTGTTGAGGAGAGGACTTCATAAGAATAGATATAATCGGGGAAATAATCACCAGGGTTGGCACGCGCCGCCATCATCGAGGCGTCGTAGGCTATTTTATGGTCCCAGTTGTAGTCGCCGGGGTGATGAATAAACAGTATGTTCGGCTTTATTTTGTCAAGATACGATTTTATTTTGCGGGTAATATCCATACGCGATACGGTATCGAGTTTGTTGTCTGGAAAATTCAGTAAAAAAGTTTCTTTTACACCTAAAAGTTGAGCCGCCTGTTTTGACTGTTCGCGCAGAATTAATATTTCATCCTCTATTTTATCTTTGTTTAAATTAAAATCACTGTATCTTGAGGAAATTCCAGTGGCAATAAAGATAACGTAAACATCCATTAGTTTGTCAGCCATTTTCGCTATTACTGCTCCTGTGCCGAGCACTTCATCGTCGGGGTGCGCAGCAATAACAACCGCGGATAATCCTTTTTTAAAATCCATAATTAACCTCTTTTGGTTAAGATAATTTTGTATGTTCCGCCGGCGGCGGCTTTTTTATTATTATAGAATAAATAAAAAAAATTTTTATAGTTAAAAAAATAAATTAAGATTATATTATTGGGATTATTAAAAAAATTATCAAGGGTTTATTACATAAACATACAAAATAAGGAAACTCTGAAAAATCAATCAACAACGCTTGTGTCATTGCGAACAAACAAAGTTTGCGCGGCAATCTAAGCCCGCTGCGCAATGAGATTGCCGCGTCGCATCGCTTCTCACAATGACAATTTTGCATTTTTCAGAGGTTCCATAAGATTAAATGAGGTTTTCTATGCCGGATACTAAAAAAGCGGTTATTATCGGGGCAAGTTCAGGAATCGGCGAGGCGTTGGTCTACGAGTTTGCAAAACAAGGATATGAAGTGGCAATGACCGCAAGACGCCTTAATCTGCTTGAGCAAATCAGCATAAACATTAAATCCAAAACTTATGTTAAACAAATGGACATATCCCGTCCGCGGAAAGCTGTACGGATATTGACTGAACTTATCGATGAAATGGGCTATGTTGACGCGATAGTTGTTAATTCCGGTATTCGCATCCCCAACAAAGAGCTTGATCTGGGGTATGAACTAAATATCATAAACACTAACGTACGCGGGTTTGCCGCTATGGCAAGCACTGCGGTAAAATATTTTCTTAAACGAGGCAAAGGCAACCTTGTGGGCATATCGTCCATTGCCGGTTTACGGGGATCGGCAAATTCACCGTCTTACAACGCGTCAAAATCGTTTGTCTCCGTTTATATGAACGGGCTTAGGCAAAAATGTTATGATACAGGCGTTTATATAACAGACATACGGCCGGGGTTTGTCAAAACTGCTATGACAAAAAATATTAAAACAAAATTCTGGACAGCCTCGACAAAAAAAGCGGCGGCACAAATATATAAGTCAATGAAAAAGAAAAAAAATATGGTATACATAACAAAAAGATGGAACATTATAGCTTTGCTTATCCATCTTATACCAAACTTTTTATATTATAAGATATACAAAATAGCCCGACCGCAACAACCCGCTGAAAAATTTATTAATTAACCTCTTTTAATAAAATTTTTGTATTAAAAGCAGTTGTTGTTAAAAAAAAAATTTGATAAACTGCAAAACAGTTGTGTTTACGGAAAAAATTATTTTAAGGAGACAAAAATGAAAAAAATTTCTTTGTTAATGGCATTGATTTTAACAATTGCTTTGGCAACAGCAATAAACGCTCAGGATAAAACTCCAGAGTGTATGAGCGACGTAAAACCCGGGGAATGGGTTTTATATGAACTGCCAAGCAGCATCCAGCAAAAACATACTGTCTTAGATGTAACCGACGGTGTGGCAACAGTACAAATACAAACATTAATGAACGGCAAAGTGATATCTGATATTGAACAAAAGGTTGTGCTAAGTGATTTGGCAGATAGATCGGCATCTTTTTCTCCAAAAGTTTATGCCGGGGAAACTGAAGTAAAAGACCAAAAAATAAAATGCACTGTCGTTGAAGCGGATGTTCAAGGCAGGGTATCTAAAACATATATGTCAAACGATATACCTGTTATGGGCATTATCTTATCGGAATACGACGGCAACCCGGCAATGAAACTTATAGATTACGGGTTTGAACCGCAAACCGAACCGGATAATGAATAAAATAAATAAGAATAATAAAAAAAATTTCCGGAGATTTTTCGCGCTGTGGACTCTTCCGCTTTAAAATCTGAAATAAACAGGTTAAAAAAAGATTATTTTTTTAACTTTAACGAAACCGCCACAACATCGCTTCGCGATCAAATTGATTTTAAAGCAGGCAGACTCTCTTCGTGCGGTGATTATCTTTTTATATCTAAATCTTCAGACAGCGGCAAGGTTCTTAAGATAGATAAATCGTTTAATGTAACGGCTGAATATTCTTTGGGAAAACCGTTATTTATTTTTTCCTTGGTATCTTATGGGACAGACCAATTTATAGCTGTTGACGGCAAAACCGGCAGGATATATCTAATAAATAATAATTTTACTGAAATGTCCGATTTCACCTCGCAAGTCGCGGAACTAAAAGACAAATTAATAGTCTGCGCCGAACCTGACGATAAAGGCGGTATATATTTCGCGGAAAAATCGAGCGGCAACGTTTATTATCTTGATAAGAACAAAAAAATTTCCGTATTCAGCACTCATGCACGACTTCCTTATTTTATGAGTTATTTTAAAAACACTCTTTATATAGCAGATATGTTTCTTATTCTTATAGCAAGGGAATTTGACAATATTTATTCCCTTAAAGACGGGAAAAGCGAACGCACATCTTTAACGGGCGAATCGCTGGCATACTGCAAAGATATAGACAGTGTTTTTGTATCAAACTATATTTTGAGCTGGTCTATCGCAAAATATACGTCCGGCTTGGATAGAAAATTTGTTAAACTTATAAATCATGATGAAAACGGTATCCAGCCTTTTGCCATTGAAATTTTCGCAAACCATCTTATCTGCATTGATTGTACTACATTAAAACCGGTAGTTTTCGATATTTATTAAATAACCTCTGAAAAATGCAAAATTGTCATTGCTGTAAAACAAGCGTTGTTGGTTAATTTTTCAAAATTTCCTTAGATTACGCAAGGAATCGGTTTTATTTTTTCAGCAATTTTTCTATCCGTGAACAAAGCCCGTGAATCATTTGCGTTTCTTGTCTTTCAAGCCCGGATCGGTTAAAAATTCTTCTTAGTGTGTTTAAAATTCGTTTGGGCAGATCATTGGAGCCTTTTTTCTTATATTCCATCAGTGATAAAGTCGATTTAATATGGGTGTACATCTGTTCCGTTTCTCCTTGAGGCAAGAACTGCAATACGGTTGGATCAGGACTATGCCGGCAGATAAATAATTCGTAACAAACCATAAGAACCGCTTGCGATAAATTAAGCGTGGGAAATTTAAGTTTTGTCGGAATAGCCGCTTGGGCATGGCATAATCTAAGTTCATCGTTGAACAGCCCTTTAGATTCCCTGCCGAAAACAAGAGCGATTTTATTGTTTTGCGAATGATTGATTATATCCGGCAAAACTTCTTCAAGCCAGTATACGGGTTTTCTGTTTTTGCCTTTTCTGCGGGTGAACCCCACAACAAACCCCGCGTCGGATACAGCGCTTTTAAGATCGGTGTAGATGGCGGCATTGTGAACCAAGTCATCGGCTCCGTAACATAGCTTGAAAGTTTCAGGCACAAGATAAGGTACGGGATTGACAAGCCGAAGCGAGGTAATGCCCATATTTTTCATAGCTCGACAGCATGAACCGATGTTGCCCGGCTGTTTCGGTTCAACAAGAACAATATAAATGTTATCAAGTTTAGGCGTTAGTCTGTCCATAAAGTCTCCGAAATTAAAATTTATTGCTGTAAAAAGTTTAACTTAAAATAAAAAAATTTACAAAAAAAAGCCGTTTTTTTTTATGATTACTATCATTTACACAAATGATATGTTATATCTATATTAGAAAGATATTAAAAATTGCTGATTATTTGATTATAATAAATAACGTCTATACAACATTGTCAGGAGGGCTTAATAGATGGATCCCAAAAAAGATGAAAACTATAAAAAAAATGAACCGAAAAATAATATGGAAATTTTTCTTGACGCATTGAAAAAAAGCGCTGAAAAACTTCAGCAAAGCGCTGACCGCATAAAAAACATATCACATATCCAGAAAAACAATCGGGAAAAGTTACAGGAAATGAACCAGAAAATAGCTAAAGCTATGAAACGGCTTGAAGAAGTCCGTAAACGGCTGGCTATGGCTCGGCTTAATCAGCTCAACGAGCAGATTAAAAAAATGAAAAAAAATAAAAATACCGCGAAATCTCAAAATGAACCTGTTAAAGAGAAAAAAACATTGTTTATTTCTAAAAACGAGATTTTTCTTAACAAGATAGATAAACATTCATTAAGAGAATTTACCGATTTCGCTGAATTTTTAAAATTCCATAAGATGCACATTATAACAGAAGAAGAGACATCCTCTTTCGATACGGATTTGCTGATTAACAAGATATTAAAATAAAATATACCGGTCTAACTTACACGGAAATCAATAGACTTTACCCAAAAAAAACCGCACGGCTTAAACCCGGGCGGTTTTTTTTGAACTTTTACTTGTTTAAATAATCTATTTAGTAAAAGACAATCAAAATCATATTTATTTATGTTTGAGGCAATGATATAATTATTCAATTAAAATAAAGAGGTGCAAGATGGCTTTATTAGATGATGAGAAAAAAATAATAAAAGAATGCCAGCGAGGTAACGCCGAATCTTTTTATATCCTTTTAGACCGATACAAAGAAAGGGTTTATTCCCTTGCCTACCAAATGATCGGAGACCACACAAGCGCTGACGACGTAACACAGGAAGTTTTCATAAGAGCGTATAAAGGGTTACCGAAATTTATGGGAAAATGCTCGTTTTTTACTTGGCTTTACAGGATAACAATAAACTGCTCATACAGGTACTTAAGAAAAAATATGACTTTTTTAAAAAAAGTTACCAATGAAATAGACCCTGCGATGTATCTTGATGAACGGCTGAAACATAAATTCAGCGTTAACTCCCCTTATAAAACTTTAGAGATGAAAGAAACTATGGAGGTATTGTCCCAATCAATAGATAAACTGCCCGTAAAACATAAAACTGTTCTTGTAATGTTTGAATTCCAAGGATTGAGCATACAGGATATATCAGAGATATTGAAAACTTCACCCGGAACTGTTAAATCAAGACTGCATCACGCAAGATTAAAAGTAAGAAACTCCATGATTGATGTTTTAAATTACGATAAAAACAAAAAACGGTTTTCAAAAAAAAACGCGGTAAATTATAATTAAAGGGCTCGGAGGTTAATATGAATTGTTCGAAAATTAGCTATTGCATATCGGAATACATTGACAACCGCCTTGATGTTTCAACTAAAAGAATCGTTGATAACCATCTTAAAAAATGTAAAAAATGTCGAAGTTTGTATGAAGAAATGCTTGAGTTAAGAGGGTTGTTTATGGTGAAAGCCTATGAACGCCCGAAAGCAGAATATTTCGAGAACCTAAAAAGCAATATTAAACGGCGTATTCTATCTTGCAATGTGGTGTCTTTGAAAGATAGATTTTTTAATGCATTATCGACTCCGTCTATTGCTCTGAGCGCTTGTCTCGCGGTGGCGCTTATTGCGTCTATAACTGTAAATGTAATGTTTTACGATAAAATCCAGCAAAATATTCAAACAGCGGGCGAGAATCTAAAAAACAATATAACTCAGCTCGCGTCTGAAAAATCCGACAGCAACATTTATTCGAATCCACAAAATTTTAATAGAAACTTATTGCGGCCGGCAAATATCAGCGGTTCATACATGATAACCCCTATCACTGTAAGAGACGTTCAGGCAAAAAGGGCAAAAATATATTATTAATTTTACAATTTAAACATAAGATTAGTAGGTTATGATTTATAAAATTACTCTTTTATCGGTAATATTAGGATTAGTGTTTTCAAATAGCGAGCTTATCTGCCGCGACAACGACTCAAACTCAGGACAGGGTTTTTTATACCTGAAATCTATAGAGGCTGAACTCCAAAACTGGTATCAAACCTGTTCCCCGTCGGTCGTAAGAATAGTTACAACTCCTTTTTCGGCTAAACCCAACAAAAAAAGTTGTCCGTTAATAGCATCGGGGTTTTTTGTAAGCAAGGACGGATATATTATTACTTCCGCAGATACCTGTTGCGGCAGGGGGTTTATTACTGTCATAACTAAGGATAACTGGGAATACCCCGCTGAACTTATCGCTATAGACAAAGTTTATAATATCGCTTTAGTGAAAATAGATAAATCAGAGTTGCCGACTTTAAAACTCGGGTCGGCTCTTAACTGCACTCCGGGGTCTGTTGTGATGAGCATAACTAATCCGTATGGTCTGGCAAGCACTTTTTCCGTAGGCTTTATTAATGGATTAAATAGATGTGGTTTCGGGGCGGGTTATTACAATGGATTCATCCAAACCTCATTGCCCATTAATCCGGGCGACAGCGGCAGTCCGTTGTTTAACTGCCAAGGCGAGGTAATCGGAATTATGACTGCCGTGCTGGTAAATGATTCCAACGCAGGTTCTTCTGCCACAGGTATATTCCAGCCGCAAAACATCTCGTTTGCCGTGCCCATAGATATGATAAAAAATCAAATTTCAAATATGATCAATTCCGGTCAGCCAAAACGATCATGGTTAGGTATAGAGGTTAAAAATCCATCTCAAGACGAAATGCGCTATTACAAAACAAGAGCCGATTTTTCGGGCAGAGGCATAGTTATAAGCAAAGTTTTTCCCGACAGTCCCGCTTATCTTGGAGGATTAAAAGAAGGCGATATGATAATCAGCGTTAACGATCAAGTAATCGACGACGTCAGCGACCTGCTGTTTTTTATGGCCGCTATTGATATTGACAAAAAACTTAAAATCAATATTATTAGAGAAATTGGGCAACTGGAAGTTTTCCTTAAAACCAGAAAAATGCCGGATTTTATTCTTAATGAAAAATCTTGATTTTTTGGATTTTACAGAAAGGTTATTATCGTTTATGAAACAAAATGTATTTATTGTGTTTACGATATTTTTGATTTTTTTAATATGCGGCAATTCTTATTGCGCTGTTCAGTCGGAACTTACTTCATCGGTAAGTTCAACTACTGTCGTTCAAGGCGGCGAGCTTGTGCTTAATATAGATTTTACTTGGATCGGAGCTCCGACCGCTTATCAAATAGAACCGGTAAAAGCGCCGGATTCTTATCTGCTTGAAATTATTGGCTCTAAACAGGAAAATAGTTATCAAATGTATAACGATTCCAAAAAAAATACCATGCATTTTAAATATGTTTTTCGAGCTTCCGAACCGGGTAAAGGAAGGATAAGTTACTGTGCTTTTGAAGTAACCGAGAGGGAATCGGGAATAAAAAAAATAAAAAAAACCAGTCCGTACGATATAACTGTTTTATCTAAAAGCCGTTACCTTTTACGCCAAAGCACAAGATTTGCAACTTGGCTTATAATATTGTTAATCGCGGGCTCGGCTGTTTTTACCGTGGGGTATCTTACTTATAAATCCAAACAGAAAAAACAAGAAATTATAAACAAAGAAAAATCGTTATCAGGGGATATTGAAGAAAGAACATTGCTTAAACTGAACTCTGTACGCAAATATAAAATTTCAGGAGAAACAGATAAATTTTTCGATGCCTTAATCAAATCGCTCCAAAGCTATTTTGAGGCTAAAGCACCCGGCATTAGTTTAAAAGGTTCACGAATAACCGAGGAAAAATTAAATTTAAAGTCCTCAATACCGCAAAAACAGTTTATTGAATATAAAGAAATAATAGCCGCTGCTAACCGCATAAAATTTTCCGGAGAAAAATTGACTTCCGAAGAACTGGATAGATGGCATAAAAGGGCGGTAAAATTAATAACCTTTTTTAAAGATCAATCACGGCGTAAACTAACCGAAAACCAATTTGAAAATATTAACATTATACCTGATATAAGGAGACAAGTAAATGGTAACGGATATGACTGAAATCAATGAACTTGTAAAAAAAGAAAGCGGATTTGTAGAAAAAATTTATACTGAGATCGGCAAAGTTATCGTCGGACAAAAATATCTCATTGAAAGACTGCTCATAGGGCTGCTCGCAGACGGGCATGTACTTCTTGAAGGTGTGCCCGGACTTGCTAAGACCTTGTCCATAAGCACACTCGCAAAAGTGCTGTCTACCGGGTTTCAGAGGCTGCAGTTTACCCCCGATCTTCTGCCTGCCGATTTAATCGGTACGTTGGTTTATAATCCGCGCTCAAGCGAGTTTACCGTTAAAAAAGGGCCTATTTTTTCAAATATAATACTTGCCGATGAAATCAACCGCGCGCCTGCCAAAGTGCAAAGCGCTCTTTTAGAAGCCATGCAGGAACGGCAGGTTACAATCGGCAGCCAGACATTTAAACTGGAAGAGCCGTTCCTTGTGCTCGCTACCCAAAACCCCATTGAGCAGGAAGGCACTTATCCATTGCCTGAAGCACAAGTTGACAGGTTTATGCTTAAACTACGCATATCGTATCCGAATAAACAAGAAGAAAAAGAAATACTCGAGCGAATGGCGCATACGTCGTCAGAGATAAAGGTAAACCCCGTAATCAAACCAGATGATATTTTTAGGGCGAGAGAAGTGGTCAATAAAATATATATGGATGATAAAATTAAAGATTACATAATCGATATTGTGTTCGCCACTCGCGAACCGCACGCCTACAACATTGACGTGAGCGATTATATCGCTTATGGGGCGTCGCCGCGAGCGACAATCGCATTGACCCTTGCGTCAAAAGCGTATGCGTTTATTAACGGCAGAGGTTATGTAACTCCGCAGGACGTAAAATCTATCGGTATGGATATATTAAGACATCGGATTATTATCACTTATGAAGCCGAAGCGGAAGAGATGACTTCGGAAGACGTAATAAGAAAAATTTTTGATGAGGTTGAAGTTCCATGATCCCCAAGGAAATCCTTAAAAAAGTCCAGAAAATTCAGATTTATACAAGCCGTATGGTCAACGATATCCTTGCCGGCGAGTACCAGAGCACATTCAAAGGAAGCGGTATAGAGTTTGACGAAGTCAGGGAATATCAGGTCGGCGACGATATACGCACAATCGACTGGAACGTAACCGCCCGTACAGGACGTCCCTTTGTGAAACGGTTTGTGGAAGAACGAGAACTTACAGTAATGCTTATGGTAGATGTAAGTTCATCGGGTTATTTCGGCAGTACAAATAAACTGAAAAATGAAATAGCCGCCGAACTATGCGCTCTGCTCGCTTTTTCCGCTATCAAAAATAACGATAAAGTAGGGCTTATCGTATTTACCGACAGAATAGAAAAATTCATACCGCCTAAAAAAGGAAAAAAACACGTGCTCAGAGTAATACGCGAACTGCTGTTTATTAAACCGCAACGCAGCAAAACCGATATTGACCTTGGCATATCATACCTTAACCGTGTGCTCACAAGGAAATCAGTCGTTTTTATGGTATCGGATTTTTTATCCGAAGGGTACGAAAAGGCAATGCGGGTAACCAATAAAAGACACGATATTATAGCTGTAAACATTATTGACCCAAGAGAATTACAAATGCCGGCTCTCGGGTTCGTTGAGCTTATGGATGCCGAAACCGGCGAATCCATTATCGTCGATACTTACGATTCAAAACTGCGTAAAGGATTTTCTCTGCTCTCTTCAATGGAACTGCAGAAACGGCGAGACCTGTTTAAATCAATGAATGTTGATTTAATAGAAATAAGGACGGATAAATCTTATGTTGACCCAATATTAAAATTTTTCAAAATGCGTGAAAAAAGGCATTAAACCGGAGGTACATTAATGGAAAATAAAGTTAGGCGCCCCAAAAAAATATTTGACAGAAGATCAATTTTTTTCAGTATTATTATATCTG
>JAGGZS010000262.1 GCA_021161885.1 bacterium | reverse complement strand
ATCCGAATATATATTCATATGCCCCTATATCGACACTTTCTGTCCCTGAATTATCATATTCAAATATTCTTTTCTGCCCTTGAAAATCTTTCGTTATTAAATCAAGGCTTGGAGCTCCGTCATTTCCAGCATCAATGCAAGGTGAGGTATTTACTAAGCGGAAATCTGCTGAAGATGCATCTCTGAATTGCGGGTCATCGTCAATATTTCCATTGATACCATCGTAATCACCATCTTCTATATCACAATATGTTATTTTAGTAGAACTTAGAGTGCCATAAAGATCATCGTCACTATGGTTCCATATAATTGTATTTGTTATATTACAGCAAGCAATGTGTGCCCAGATTCCATCCTGAGTATTTCCATACACAAGGCAGTTTGTTATAACTGTATCAGGCGCATCCCAAAGAAAAATGCCATCTCCTCCAAAATAATATGGGGCAGTATCATTCAGCATAATAATACATCCCAATAATTTTGACGTAGAGTCTTCACTTATATAAATACCTCCACCTAAAGCAGCTCCTGCAACAGCATATGACGAATAAGCTTCATTTGATTTGATCATGGAATTTATTATTTTAGAATTATCTGCTTGTAAATATATTCCTCCGCCCTTAACATAACTGTCTTCTGTAGTTGTTGACTCATTCCCTTCAAAAATACAATTCTCAACTAATATTGAAGAAGAAATAAAACATGCCCCACCACCAAATCCAGTATTATCTGCTTCTGTTACAGTTGTTGTGTTATTAGTTATTGTACAATTTTTTATGATAGCTTCAGAATCGTATGCATATATTCCTGCCCCTGCCGGACTGCCATCGCTATCCTCCGCAGAATTATTCTTAATAGTACAATTTTCAATGGTTGGCGATGTTTGAAAAAGATAGATACCCCCACCTTTTTCTGCTTTACCACCTTGAATGGTAAACCCGTCAATTATTGAACTGTCAGCTCCTACAATTATGTGAGTCGTGTCGTTATCTATTATGGTTTCGTTATTCTCAATATCTCTTATCCAATTTAAGTCATAACCACCGTATAAATATATATTTTCTTCAAGCTCTATATTTTCATCATAAGTTCCTTCTTGCACTCGTATTATCGCCGGAATCTTAGATGTTGCCACAACATGGTCAATGGCATAACCAATACTAGCCCACGGATTAAGTTGTGTGCCTTTCCCATCATTTTCATTCTCGTTCTCATCATCATCCCCTGATGAAACACTTACATAATATGTGTTATCATTTTTCACTACATAAACAGAACTTTCTTTCACTGATCCGTCATAGGTAAGCTTAAACATCACTTGGTTATTATATAGGCTTATATTGTCAAAAGGAACGTTATCTTTTTTGATATATGCTATTGGTGTTGAGGTGTTATCAAGTTCTGTGCAAGCTTCATCCTCATACACTCCTGTTACAGATTGCCAGTCATTCCAAGTTGTACCACCATCGTTTGAATAGTCGTACATTACATTAGTAGGATAAGAACTCGTATCAGCATAAGTCACTTTCATAAGTATATCAGGATTTTTATCTAACACCGAAAAGCTATTTGATACCCATGTTCCTTCCTGACCTTTTACTTTCAATACATTGTAATGAATTCCATTAAAACCTACAGAACTCACAACTGCAAACGGCTGATTTAATACAGGAACTTTAAAACCCGAAACTGTGACAGTATATGTTCCAGCCGGAATTATTCCAGTATTATCAGGTTCGATTAAAACCTGTTCCACAGTATCATATCTATTAACTCCAATCTTTGCTTCTTGTGTAGGGTCAACTGTTGGCTCTTCAGTTCCAACTCCCGGAGTATCATTATATTCCTTATGATAAAATGGCAGATGTCCACTTACGCTGATATCAAGATCATTAACTATTGCGTTTGTCGCTGAAGGGCTTCCTGCCGGATCGATCCAAACAAGCGTTACAGATTCGTTGTCAGTTTCATTTGCGCCTATGGTAAACTGATATTGCATATAATCACCTGCTTCAGCAATAACACCTGTTACGATGTGACCGCCATCTGAACTATCGCTATTTTCAATCGCATCAATACATTTTTTTGCGTTGACTAATCCGAATCCATAGGCAAAGTCAGGACCTTTTTTTCCTAAATCCTCGGCGAAATTACACAATAACGCTTTCACAATATCAGCAGTTGGATATTCTCCATAGATATCTTTATAGGATTGATGTATTAATGCGCAAATTCCAGTTACTACAGGGCAAGACATGGAAGTGCCGGGAATAGAATTATAACCGTCATTATCCCATGTTGATCTTAAATAATAACCATCAGCAACAACATCTGGTTTAATTCTTCCATCATCTGTAGGCCCCCAACTACTAAAATCAGATGAATCACAATCAGATTCACCAGTACCAACGGAACCTATTGTTACTACATTTTTTGAGCATCCTCTAGGTCCAATGAGGTCATAATAATTTCCATCATTATCATAATATGTCCCATCATGATTACTTTGATTACCTATTTCATAATCATTTCTATCATTGCCGGCAGATTTTAATAGGAGTGCATCATTATCAAAATAATCATAAACAAAATCATCCATATCTTCCGCATAACTATTATATAAACCGAAATAATCATTTGATGTTCCAGACCATGTTCCATCATCTTTCCAACCGATAGTTGCTCCCCATGAATTGTTTACTATTGATGCAGAGTACGATAATGCTGAAATGAAATCGGCAATACGGTCAGTTTCTGTTGTAGCAGAGCTTCCGTCAACATTATAACTGTACGAATAGATAGTTACATTCTCAGCCATACCTCCAACATTGCTTTGAAAATCTAATGCTCCACCAACAGTACCAGCAACATGAGTTGCATGATCCAACACAGTATCATTATCTACTATTGTTAATCTGCTTCCAAAATCTGAATGAGAATAAATAGCTCCTCCATCTTTAATGGCAACATTAACGTTTAATCCTGTTAAAGAATAACCTGTATCATATAACCCAGAGTCATTATCCCAAAAAACTTCAGACAAATACCCTGCATGAATATTATGGGTTTGAGGAGGAGGTTCAACTTCATCAACATATTTCACTACATCTAATTCAGCAATAACCTTGACATTCATTTGATGAATAGAAACATCAAGTTTATGTGTTCTTGAAAACTTTTTTGAATTAACTATACCACCAACAGATTGCACCCAGCTAACTGCATCATCATAGGAAATGTCTTTGTAAAAAGTTACGATTACATCAACATAAGTTCCGTCCTTTGCGTGAGCACTGAATTTATTTTCATATAAGATTTCTGAAAGTTTATCCGAATACTCTATTTCACAGAATCCCCGCACAGAAAAAACTTTTCTCAGTTTATTTAGCTTGTTCTCAGTAAGTTCAACAATATATGTATCATTTGTCACATATTCCTTAAGATAAATTCCATCTTTCATCAATTTATTTTCTAATGCTTTGGTAAGAGGCCTTTTTAGGTTTACATAAACTCTTTTAGATTTTTTAGTTTTGGAAAGATTTAAAGAAAAATCTTTTTTCTGGAAATTTAATTCTCTGGACTTTAAAACAGTTACACCCTGTCCACGAGAAATTTTCCTATTCTTTTCAAATCTTACTGTTTTTTGATCAGTTGTTTGAGCAGGAATTAAGCTGGATATAAGCACAAAAATACCTGTAAGAAAAGATACAAAACTACCTTTCTTCATAAAAAGCTCCTTCATGTTGATTTTTCAAATATGCTTATTTTCTTTTTGTTATAAATTTTAGAAGGAATGCACCAAATGCGAATAAGGCAGTAGTCATTGGCTCAGGAACAGCAGAAAATCCGACAGGACCTGTTAATCGTAAATCTTCACCGTTAGTCCTTATGTAAAAATTACCTATTATAGGTTCATACTGTGTTCCTTGAGGATAACTATCTTCATCAGGGGTTGCATAAAAAAGATAATTTGTTTCTACAGGAGTTGCTAACTGTCCAGAATCGGTTGCAATAGCAGGAAACATAATTGATGGATTTCCTGGACCCGGCATTGTAGCATAGGAGCCAAAAATATAGTAGTCCGTATTGGGATTATATTGGCTATCAAAATTTATAGCTGTATTCCATAGTATGAGTTCAAAAGCTATTTCCTCAACACCTCCTGGTCCGTCAAAATCATTAGCATTGAAGTCTAATATCCAGCGATTATCAATACCAGATTGAGTATCTTCATAAAAATCTAAAGTTATTGCTCCATCAGACGTCGTAACAGCGGAAAAAGCGTGAGATGAAAATAAAATCGTAGAAATAAGTAAAAATAGCAATATTTTTTTCATAGTTGCCCCCTTGGATGTAAACACACGGATTCCTTTGTTATTATCTACTTATAATATAACACATAAAAACAGCATTTTCAAACACAATGATTTTGCGTAATTGTAATTTAATTATATCGACAACACATCATCAAAAATCGGTACTTCCGAGTCGACATATTTCAACCAGTCGATGAATGGTTTCTTCGGGTACACCAGAATTGCTATGCGGTTTATTGTAGAAAAATGTTCCATGAGTTACCATTCTTTTTTTTACGGCAGTCGATAAAGCAATTCCATAATTCGACCGTCCGCCATGTATACTTTTATCAACTGCTGTTTATTATAGCTAATCAAGTCCGATTGAATAGATATACGATAACATCCTTTTCCAGTCTGGATAAACTTTTTTTTATCAGTCCCTACCTGCTTCAAATATGGCTGCAGTGTATCTCTGAGCCGACCGATTGCTTTTCTAACTTGAATTTCATCTATCATCGACCCGAGATCATCTATTTTAACCCAACCCTCGGCATTTTGACAAACACCTATCACCAATCGCAAAAATAATATGTATTCCGATTCGGTTAACGCAATTTTTTGATCACCGATAATGACAATACTATTCTGATTTTCAGAAAAGATTACCGGCAAAGATATTGAAAGAGGTTTGGAAGATGGACTCAATAAACGCATCAAGCTATTGAACTGAATTATCCAGTTTTTATCAAACATCATATCAAACGACCGGCAAAAAACGCCCTTATCAACTAATTGACTATTCAGACCTTCGTCAAGCTCGAAACACGGACACGCAACAAAAAACTGAGAATACTGTTTCAACCTTGTCGGCAAAGCCATCAGTTCCTGTTCAGCAATTCGATCCGAGGGAAACAAACCGATAAAAAATCCTATGCTAACATCGTTATTGTCTTTCTTGCCGACAAAATGAAGCCGTTCGGTTATCTGTGAATATTTTCCTGTCAAACCATTTACATTATTCACCAATCGGCTGAACGCAAGAAAATCGAATCGGTAAAATTTGATATCCGCTTTGTCCAGTAAAACCGTACCGTCACCTTCACCACGAATCCGGTACCCGATATAATCTTTGCCATCTTTTCGTACCCTATACGCAGTTTTATTCTTATCGTAATAAATTATATCTGTCGGATCCTGATATGTCTTAACCAGTAACTGAGCTTTTATAAGCAATTGGAATTCCTTGCCGGACAAATTTTTCAGTTCACTCTCACGGAACATTTCCTTTAGTATATTCTCATTGCACCGCAGAATATACTGCAAAGGTTTGTTAGAACGATATAATTTGTTTGTCTCGCAGGAAACTTTCAACAATTTCCCTCTCTTTAGTTTTATTTAACTGGCTAGTGCTTCTTTGTGTTAAACGAACCGAAATAGACCGCTTTTGTCCTTCAATCTTCAGCTCCAGTTTAGCAGATAAAATTTCTTTATCAGAAACAGTAATGTTTATATCTTCTAACGATTTTAACACATCTGACGATTTGATATTTATCTCCATCGGAAGAGTTGAGTCCTTGAGCACGAACAAAGAAACCAGCCGAATTTCACTGATATCAGCTGTCCGTTCATAAAACTTTTTAGTCAATAACGGTTTAAGATTCACCAAATATTTATCGGATGCAAAAAATTCTTTCCCGATTTCGGTTTCCCCGCCCAGTATATGTTTATTGAAAGCATTTGCGTAAAACAACTTGTTTCTCACCCCGCCGATACTTGGTGTCATCCCGATAACAGAATGTTCTTTATCGTAGACAATCATATCTTCCTTTGCCGGTCGAAAAACACGGTGGTGTTTTTTGCCGTCTTTTAAAACAATGACTGTTTTCTGCTCATCGCCACGTAACACAAGGATATAATTTCGGTCTTTATAAACCCGTTCCCGAACATCGCAGTCAGCGTCTTTCTTTTTATCGATAAGATATTCTTGTAAATCCGACTTGAATGCCTTGATCGCATCTTTATCAAAATTAACCTGTTCAGACTCCAATGAATAATGATGAAGTTTCGCCCAGAACTTATCGCATAAGAACAAATCATATATTAGTTTATATGCATCGGTATGTTTTAAAAAGATTCGTAATAATACAGTTTCGTTCGACTCGTCTTTTGTCCATTGAATATTGTATCGGCTATCCTCTAAAATATATTCACGCGTCTTCTCAAAAAACTCAGACGCCAAATCTTCCATACATTCGATTTCTTCCGTAATATCTAACCGTTCTTCATCAGTCCTGAGGTTATCCAGCAATTCATGCACATAGTCCTGAGAGATTTCTTTGCTCCTATCCAGAACAAGACCTTTGCCGGACAAATATTCGGCTAAAAGCCCTTTATCAGCAACTTCAATAACCGTATCGAATTTGTTTGAATAAGTCTTTTTAGCCACGTAATCAGCCCTCCTCTTGGTTGAAGTTTTTTTGATGACCCGGTCTTTATTATTCGCATATAAATAAAAAAAACCTTCATAGTTATTATATAGCTACACACAAATACCATGAAGGTTTTACTTATTTTTACGTCCGGGATTTAATCCTTCAAACTCGGGACATATCATATATTATGGATATATTTAATATTATTCCAAAAAACAGGTCAATAATTTTTTTGCAACATTGACCTTCCCCCATTAATTGTGCCAATCATAACTGGAGTATTATGTTTTAGTTAATTCTTGTTCCGCTACTTTTACAGGGGTTAACACCTGTAAAAACCGCCATTTTTTCTTAAACTCATCTGGTGCCAAATTATTTAACGAACTGTGCGGTCTTACGGCGTTATAATCTATACGCCAGTTCTCAATTATAATATTAAATGAACTAGTTTTGATAAAATTTGACACAAGAGAGAGAAAAAAGGTTACTCTTTCAACGGTGGAGTAAATTTGAAAAACATAATGAACCCCCATGGGGGTTCGCCGTCAAAAGGAGTAACAATTATGACTTTAAACGAAAAAATCATTAAAAACAAGCTTGGATTGTTAAATCTTGCCAAAGAACTAGGCAACGTATCACAAGCCAGTCGTCTCATGGAATTCTCGCGAGATACATTCTATCGTTACAAATCAGCTCTGGATGAAGGCGGTATCGAAGCGCTACTGGAACAAAATCGCCGAAAACCAAACCTTAAAAATCGTATTGATTCGCATACCGAACAAGCTGTTGTTGCCTTGTCGGCCAGACTTTGAACTTTTTATCCAAAGATTTTTCGCTACTTTACGAATTTAACAAACTGGTTAAATGCGCGTAATTGATACTATCTCCAAAATATCAAAATAACTCAGATTAAAAAATAACACTCAGGCAGGACAATACACAAATTTATCAAAATGAAATCTTTTTAACCTTCCCGTTTTCCCAAACAGCAAGAGACCGACCGTTTTTTTATGATTCTCAACCACTTCTTTTACTGCCTTCTTCAACTCCTGTTCAGCTTTACTCTGTAACGATTTGTCCTTCTTCATATCTCACCCCGATACTTGAAATTATTTTCGTAAATAATCGTTTATTCTTTATCGTTAACTCATCAGTATTTTCCATCGCTATCAATAACGGCTCTATACCGGAATTATCGAATATCATACACGAATCCAATAACGGGCGGTCACCCCCCTGAACAGATTCGATAAACTACGCGAAAACCTGCGTTTAACATCTTGTGACGGCACATTGTGACCGCCTGCGGTTACTCTATCCTTGATACGAGCCACCGCAAGCTGAAAACTCGGTATCCATAGATAAAAAAGATATATACCGTACCCCGACTCTCTTAACGCCTCAAAATGTTTCCGATACCCTTTGCCCGATAACGTCGTCTCGAACGCGAAATCGACACCCTTATTCATAAAGTCATCTATTTGTTCCAGAACAAGCCGTCCCGCTTTAATCGCCGCTTTCTGCGGTGCGAACGGCGATAAGCCGCTGGCTATCAGGTCGGCGTTAATGAAAAACGGACATTTCACATAATCCGGTAAAAATTTATTCGCGAATGTGGTTTTGCCAGAACCATTCGACCCGCTATGACATATACTTTTTTATCCGGCATATAATTCCTCTTATTCTGATTCGATTCTAACCGATTATATCAGACTAACTAACTATACGGAATGATTTTTACGTTCGCCTGTCAAATACATGTTCAGCAGGATATATAAAGCCAGCCGCGCCTTTCGTAAAATACTACTCGCCACGGCTGGCACTGTATTATTCGCCCGCCCGCCTGTAGCGGACACGCAGGAAAACCGGGTAGTTCCTGAGAATCGCTCTGCCGTACAGGCTTGTGCACCTGTACGATTCCGGCTTATACTGTATTTTCAATCGTTCACTATAACAGGAACTTGCAACACGAAAGCCGATATTGTTGTTCTCGTTAGTCGGATTGTTGTTGTTGCGGTTGGAAGAGGGCAGGTTGTTCGCATTGTTGTTCCACGAACCGCCACGCAAACCGCGCCCAACAGCCGTTTAAACCCCGGTTTCCCTTCAATGCGCGGTTAACACTATCCTGCGCAACCCATAACTCTGCGCGTGCGCTACATGCGCGCACCACGAGTTTACCCGAGATGTTACATCATCGGCATGGATGCGTTTATGCCGAAAATGCCACATCATTTCACGGTATTTTCCGATAAACCGCTTAACCGTAGACGACCTGACCCGAATACGACCGTTAGAACACAAAACATACCCGACAAAATCCACGCCATGCGACGTGGACATCAAACGGTATTTATCGGGGTGCATCTCTAAGCGCATTCGGGCGAGTTTCTGTTTAATGCGTAAACCCCAAGCCTTTAACTGCGCTTTGCGGTTATCGAACAGAATAAAATCGTCCATATAACGAACATATCCTTTTACCCGTAACGTATGCTTTACAAAATGGTCGAGAGCGTTCAAATGCAGGTTTGCCAGTATCTGGCTGGTAAGGTTGCCTATCGGTAAACCGCGCGGGTATTGGCGCATATCAAACAAACTGCCGTCTATATCCCATTCCTGCCGTACGCTGTCGTGATGGCTGTCAAGGATAACCTGTATAAGCCTCAGCAGGCGGGTATCGGCTATAATACGTTTGATCGAAGACATCAGCACATCATGTTCTATCGACGCGAAATATTTGCGTATATCGCATTTTAACGCGAACCGGTAACGGCGCGTAAACTCAAACGCCCGGCGCATTGCCGCGTGCGTTCCTTTACCGGGTCGGCAGGCGAACGAATCCTCAATAAACCGCTTCTCAAGTATCGGCTCAATTACACGCACGACCGCGTGATGCACTACACGGTCTCTAAACGGAGTCGCGCCTACAAGCCGTTCTTTCGGTTCGTATATCGTAAAATACGTGTAGCCACCATGACGGTATGTTTCGGATATCAGTTCGGCACGCAAACGCACAATCTCTTTTTCAGATTCAGCGAAAAAACGCGCCGCCGGATATTTGCCGCGCTTGCCTTTTAACGCCAGCCGAGCCGCCGCATACAGATTTTCGTATGAACAGACGTCATCAAACAGATTCTTTGCCCGGCGCATCAGACTGCCTCTTATGTGAAGATTTTTTAAGCCAGCCGCCAACCATACGACCGCATTCCGTCAACAGCTCGGATACATACATATACTGGCACGCGGTAAACAAACGCCTGTCATGCGCTAAACGCACTAACCAGCGGATAATGGGGTTGTTGCAAAAGTATAGGGCT
>JAGGZS010000097.1 GCA_021161885.1 bacterium | reverse complement strand
GCATTAGAATATTTACATCAAGCCCGAAAACGCGACAAAGACAACAGCGCGATTGATTTTCTTGCCGGCTCAATTTATCTGCCTGCGGATTTTCGCTCCTTACATTTTTTACGCATGGATTTATAGATTTTGATTTTTCAATTCCGGTTTTAATGTTTTACGCTTTTTTTATGATAGGCGCGTTAGATAAATCCGAAAAAAAATATTTTCTATCACTGCCCGCATTAAAATATATTGCTGTTTTTTTTATATTACTATTATTTCTTATGTTTAAACGTGTAGCAAATTATATAGATGCTCAGGCATATTTTAACGCTGCGCATTATATATTCAACGAACAAAAAAATCCAAATAAGGCATTAGAATATTTACATCAAGCCCGAAAACGCGACAAAGACAACAGCGCGATTGATTTTCTTGCCGGCTCAATTTATCTGTCAGGGAACCATATTGAAGATGCAATCATTAATTTTAAAAAAGCAGTGAAGGATAATCCGTACAGGGCGGCTTACCACTACCATTTAGCTCGCGCGCTTGCCTTATCCGGTTCAAGAAAAAATAAAGAAAAAGCAATGTTTGAATTTTCCGAGGCGTTGTCATATAATCCATTAAGAATTGAATACCAAAAAGCTTATGATCAATATAAAAAGGATTTTTTAAGTTATGAAAATACTGGTTCTTAATGGTCCAAACCTTAATTTGCTGGGCACAAGGGAAAAAAACATCTACGGCTCAGTTAAACTTGAAGACATTAAAAAAGAGCTCGAAAAACTTGCTTTAGAATTATCCGTTGAAATTGATTTTTTACAGACAAACAGCGAAACCGGACTGATTGAGAAAGTCCATTACGCAAAAAATAATTTTGACGGGATAATAATCAACCCTGCGGCTTACACCCATACAAGTATCGCCTTAATGGACGCAATAGCGGCTGTAGATATGCCCGCTGTAGAAGTGCATCTTTCAAATCTTTATGCAAGAGAAGAATTTAGACATAAATCATATCCCGCGAAAGTATGTATAGGGCAAATAAGCGGTTTTGGACAACACAGCTATACACTTGCCTTACGCGCTCTTGTTGAATATATTCTTAGCAAAAAAACACTTTGATTTTAATCTGATATTGTTTGACAAATAACTAATTTATGCTTAAAATAGCAGACTTTTGATGGTGAAAAAATTTACAATATAACATTTGGCGGAGGTTTATATGGATCTCAAAGAGATTAAAGAAGTTATCAAATTGATGAAGAGTAATGACATTACCAATTTCGAACTGGAAAAAGACGGGTTCAAAATTGTTCTTAAAAAAGAACAGCAGATTATTACTCAAAGAATTACCGAACCTGCCCCGGCTTATTACACGCCGCAGCCAATACAAAACATGGCAGCACAGTCAGCCACTCAACAAATTTTTTCCCAACAAGCCGCGGACTCAGCATCTTTACCTGAAGCTGAAGACCCTAATATCGACTACATAACATCTCCAATGGTAGGCACATTTTATGCCGCTCCATCGCCTGAATCGCCTCCTTATGTAACATCAGGACACGAAATTAAGCTTGATGATATAGTTTGTATCGTCGAAGCCATGAAGGTTTTTAATGAGATAAAAGCTGAAATATCAGGAAAAATAGTTGAGGTAATGGTTGAGAACGGCGCGTCCGTTGAATACGGCCAAAAAATGTTCAAAGTAAAAAAAATATAACGAGAAGAGCTTTTCTATGTTTAAACGTGTATTAGTTGCAAACAGAGGTGAAATAGCTTTAAGAATTATCAGGGCTTGCAAAGAGCTGAACATAGAGACAGTCGCCGTTTATTCTGAAGCGGACGCGGACAGTCTTCACGCAAAAATGGCTGATACCGCTATATGTATCGGGCCGGCTCCAAGCAATAAAAGCTATTTACATATACCTACAATAATAAGTGCTGCGGAAATCGGCAATGTTGAAGCGATTCATCCGGGTTACGGTTTTTTAGCGGAAAATGCCCATTTCGCTGAAATATGTGAAAGTTGCAATATAAAATTTATAGGTCCAACCCCACAGCAAATTAATTTGATGGGCAATAAATCCCAAGCAAAAGAAACGGTTAAAAAAGCTGGTGTTCCCACTATACCCGGAAGCGCGGGATTGGTTGATTCATCTGAAAAAGCGGTTAAAATAGCCAGAAAAATGGGATATCCTGTCATAATTAAAGCATCTGCGGGAGGCGGCGGCAGAGGTATGCGCATAGCGAACAATGATATTAGCTTGGCTAACGCTTTTATGGCGGCTAAATCCGAAGCTGAATCAGCATTCGGCAACTCTGACGTATATATTGAAAAATTTATCGAAAACCCAAGACATATTGAAATTCAAATTTTATCTGACAAATACAAAAATACTGTTCATTTATATGAAAGAGATTGTACCGTTCAGCGCCGGCATCAAAAACTTATTGAGGAAAGCCCATCCCCTGTTATATCTGAAAAAACTAGGCAGAAAATGGGTGAAGCCGCAATAAAAGTAGCTAAATCGGTCAATTATGAAAATGCCGGCACTATCGAATTTTTATACGATAAACACGGTGATTTTTATTTCATGGAAATGAACACCAGAATTCAAGTAGAACATACTATAACGGAAATGGTTACGGGAATAGATTTAATTAAAGAGCAATTTAAAATCGCTTCGGGTGAAAAACTTGCTTTTTCACAGAACGACATTAAAATATCAGGTCATACAATTGAATGCCGCATCAACGCGGAAAATCCGGAAAAAAACTTTATGCCTTCACCGGGAAAGGTTACAGGTTATTATTCGCCCGGCGGAAAAGGCGTTCGAGTCGACAGCCATGTTTACTGCGGATACGTAATCCCGCAATATTATGATTCCATGATTGCTAAATTAATAACATGGGGCAAAAACCGTGAAGAAGCGATAGACATCATGCGCAGGGCGTTAGATGAATTTAAGGTTGAGGGTATTGATACAAACATTCATTTCCAAAAAGAAATCATTACCGATGATTCTTTCAGATCGGGTAATTACGCAACCAATTTTATTGAAGAATTATTAAAAAATAGAGAATAATCAGGAGGTACTTTTAAAATGAGCGCCGAAAAAAAATTAAAAAAGAAACAAGTCAACGATTATGAAATAAAACTTTCTTCTGATCTCGACCAAATAACAGACAATACTGTAATCAATGACGATGTTATAGCGGTTATAGCATATATGGCTGTTAAAGAAGTCCCGGGGGTTATAGCAATGGGCGGCGGCGGGTTTGTCGGTGATATCGCTGAAAAATTAGGCAAAAAATCTTTGGACAAAGGCATCAAAGTCCAAACTACCGGCGAAACTGTTGTTATTGATATTTCTATTTTTGTGGAATACGGCGTAAAAATACCGGAAATAGCCGTTAGTATTCAAAATAATGTTAGGAAACAAGTTGAGGAAATGGCCGGCAAAAAAGTTGTGTCAATTAATTTAATTATTCAGGGAGTTAAATTACATCCCAATGAATCAAAAGAATTTTTTGAATAATAAACAAAAACCTCAAATATAAGGAATCTTAAAAAATGAAGAAATTTTTAAGATTTATTTTCCACACCGTTTATACTTTATCTTTTATTGCAGCCGGTATTTTTTTACTCGATGTTTATTTTGAAAAATTTTATACCCATGCCCAGTTAATGGCGAAAATAGAAGTATTTATCGCCAACGATAAATACATAATTATTTCCGCTTCTATTTTATTGGCTGTTCCTTTGTTATATATGTTTGTAAATTTATGCGGCATTAGAAAAGAAACTTTTTTGAAATACAATACCCCAGAAGGGGAAATTCTTATTTCAGTTTTCGCTGTTGAAGATTTTATACGTAAAATAGGAAGAAATTTCAGGGAAATAAAAGACGTTTATCCGTCAATAACACTTAAAGGCAAAGACGCTCTTGAGGTTAAAATTAAGCTAAAAATATGGTCAGGGGTACAGAATTTACCTATCGCTATAGAAGAAATCCAAAAAGAAATCAGAATACAGATACAAAATATGATAGGAATTGAAAACGTTCAAGGAGTCCATGTTTTTTTAGCTAAAGACTCTTTCGCTCAAAGAGATATTCCAACGCGCCACCAAAGAAGCCTTAATAAACCTAAAATAGTTATTAAAGATTCAAACAGCCGGAACGAAACAATAGACGACTTAAATAACGAAAACAGTATGGACAGCGCGAATAGTTAAAATGGAATCTTATATAACTGATTATATCGAATCAAGCTCTAAAACTATCTTGTCTTTGCGCAACAATTTTGAGAAAAAAATAGTTGATGCGGTAAATCTCATATACGATAGTTTTCGTAACGACGGCAAACTAATGATCTGCGGAAACGGCGGAAGCGCTTCCGACAGCCAGCATATCTCGGCTGAACTGGTAAACCGTTTCCGGTATGACCGTTCTCCGCTTCCCGCAATCGCTCTGACTACGGATACATCTAATATCACTGCCATTAGCAACGATTATTCTTTTGACTTGATTTTTACAAAACAAATACAGGCTATCGCTAATCCGCAAGACTGTTTACTGGCAATATCTACAAGCGGCAACTCGAAAAACATTATAAACGCCCTGAAAACCGCCAAAGAAATAGGATGTTCTACCATTTCTTTAACCGGTAAAGACGGCGGGGTGATGCCCTGTTTCTCAAACATTGCCATCATTGTCCCGTCAACCGACACACCTCATATTCAGGAAGCCCATCTGGTAATTGAGCATATTATGTGCGATTTAATAGAACAAATTCTTATTAAAGATACAAAAAAATGACAACAATGAACGATAAAATTAAATCGATAGATGATGTTAAGCCTATTTTAGCAACCATTAAAAATAACGGAAAAAAAATTATTTTTACAAATGGATGTTTTGATCTGCTTCATATTGGGCATATTAGATATTTAAACGAATGTAAAAAAGCGGGCGATATTCTGGTAATCGGAATAAATACGGATGAATCCATTAAACAAAATAAAGGTGATCTCCGCCCTATTACCCCCCTTGCCGAGCGATGCGAACTGCTTGCCGCTTTGGAAATGGTAGATTTTGTTGTGCCTTTTAACGAAAAAACTCCTGCTGACATAATAAAAACGCTTAAACCGGATGTGCTTATTAAAGGCGCTGATTATTCGCTTGATAATATTGTCGGCAAAGATGATGTTTTGAGCTGGGGCGGATCTGTTTTTACAATACCTTTGATAAAGGGGAAATCAACAAAAAATATAATCCGAAAAATAGTTGATCTTTATAATGAATAAATTTGAGCGGGTTATTGACGCCAACTGCAACCGCACACGAGAAGGATTAAGAGTCCTTGAGGAAATAGCAAGGTTTATGCTTGACGATGAAAACCTGTTCAATAACCTTAAAAACTTGCGCCATGAATTTACTGATACCGAAAAATATCTACGAAAAAACGGTTCAATACTTTCGAGAGACACTTCAGCTGACGTGGGCAAAGAATATATTGAGCATCTTGAATCAAGAAGAAAAAATATTATTGATATTGTTAAAGCAAATTCCAAACGGGTTGAAGAATCATTAAGGGTGCTTGAAGAATTTCTTAAAATCACTGACTGCAAATATATCAAACAAATTAAACAAATAAGGTTTAAAACATATTCCATAGAAAATGAACTTGCCGAAAAATTATCTAAGCAATAATAATTTATATTTGATTTTGGATACATCTTATATCCGCTGCGAAAATCTTGCGATAGTCGCTGATGAATGCTGTGGCGCCGGTGTGGATATTGTTCAGTTCAGGAATAAAAAGTTATCCGATAAAACCGCTTTAAAAAAATGCAAAGAGATACTCAAGATAACTCAATCTTACGGTATACCTTTTATTATAAATGATAGGTTTGACCTGGCGCTTGCCGTTGGTGCCGACGGCGTACATATCGGGCAGGATGATTTGCCTGTGGAATTTATCCGAAAAATCACACATAGATTAAACAAAAAATTTATTATCGGATTATCCACTCATTCTTTATCACAAGCTGAACAAGCGGATAGTCTTGGGATAGATTATATAGGGATAGGCCCGTTGTTCTGCACCATGACTAAACCGGATTACTCCCCTATCGGATTAGACTGCGCGGCAAAAGTTTTCCAAAAAATAAAAACTCCCGCTTATGCAATAGGCGGGATCAACGAAAATAATTTACGTAAAGTCTGCGGTTATGGTATAAATCGTATTGCGGTTGTATCGGCTATATTGCAGTCAGATAATAAAACTAAAATTATAAAAAAATTTAAAAAATTTATTATGAAAGGTAATTAATATGAATAACAGCTTATTGGTGGTAGGTTCGGTTGCTTTTGATCACGTAACAACCCCCTCTGGTAACCGTGAAGAATCTTTAGGCGGGTCTGCTACGTATTTTTCTCATTCGGCAAGTTTTTTTTGCCCTGTAAAATTAGTAGCGGTTATAGGTGATGATTTTCCGCAGAAATATATAGACGACCTTAACAAAAAAAATATAGACACCTCAGGATTAATACGCCGGCAAGGAAAAACTTTTAGATGGAAAGGAAGTTATGTAAACGACTTAAACGAAGCGGAAACTATTGAGACAAATTTAAATGTTTTTGAGACATTTAAGCCGGTTCTGCCTGATAATTACAAAGATACCCCTTTTGTTTTTCTTGCCAATATTGATCCTGATCTTCAATTAAATGTATTAGAGCAGGTTAAATCCCCTAAATTTGTCGCTTGCGATACAATGAATTTGTGGATTGATATAAAAAAGAATTCATTGCTTAACCTATTAAAAAAAATAGATTTGCTGATTTTAAATGACGGCGAAGCGAAAATGTTAAGCGGTAAATCAAATTTAATATCCGCGGCAAAGGCAATACAATCTATGGGACCAAAATCCGTAATTGTCAAAAAAGGGGAACACGGATCATTGCTTGTTTATGAAAACGATTTATTTGTCCTGCCCGCTTACCCGATAGAAACGGTTGTCGACCCGACAGGAGCAGGCGATACTTTTGCCGGCGGGACTATCGGCTACATCTGCAAAAAGGGAAAAACAGGGTTTAATGACCTTAAAAAAGCTATTGCTTACGGAACCGTAATGGCATCGTTTAATGTAGAAAATTTCAGTATGGATAATCTTATCGGTTTAACGGATGATAAAATTTCCGCCCGATTCGATGAATTGCTGAAAATTTCTTCTATATAAATGATTTTGCGGCGGTACAGAAGGTCTTGAACAGATAAAATTTTTTGTTGTACCTATATTTTTTTTGATTGAGACAGATTTTTTTAAAAATCTTGATGATATACAAAATTTAAAAAAAATATGATAGGAGAAATATTCCTATCATTGCGGATATAACCGCCATTTTGACAGCTATACCAATAACAAGACCAATCCATGTGCCAATCCCTACTTTACCTGCCTGAATTAAATTTTTTTTTGATAATAATTCTCCGGCAACCGCACCTATAAAAGGACCAAAAACAAGCCCGGTCAATCCAAAAAAAAGTCCGATTATTGTACCAACCACTGCACCTGTCATGCCAAAAAAACTTGCTCCCATCCGCTTCGCGCCTAAAGTAGAAACAAGAAAATCAAGTAAAATTGAAAGGACAGTTAAAACAGCAAGTATTATTACAGTGAACCATCCTACTTTCTGGAAACCGTCAATCCATGCTCCAATTAGAAAACCGATAAACGCTAATGGAATACCAGGAAGAGCGGGAAGCATAACACCGGATATTCCAACAAAAATAAATATTATAGTTACGACCCACAACAAAAAATTCATTTATTTTACCTTCATAATATCAATTTCATGATATTTTAGATGATTTAAAAAAAATGTGCTATCCAAAAGAGAAAATTTTCTTACTTTTGCACGAATTATGACCTTACCCCGTTACGACTGGACATTAAAATCTGATTTGCTATAATCAGTTCATTATATTTATCAAGTTGAGAATTGTTACGACTGGACATTAAAATCTGATTTGCTATAATAGATTCACGTAAATCATTAATAGTCATAGCGTTACGACTGGACATTAAAATCTGATTTGCTATAATAAGAATTTACAGAATGAGATTGAGACTCATGTTACGACTGGACATTAAAATCTGATTTGCTATAATACTCACGAGTTTTCTGCGCTGTTTTAAGCTGTTACGACTGGACATTAAAATCTGATTTGCTATAATTGGCAAGAGGACAATAGACAACACGTCTACGTTACGACTGGACATTAAAATCTGATTTGCTATAATTCAAAAAAATGGCTCTACTTGGTAAATTCTGTTACGACTGGACATTAAAATCTGATTTGCTATAATCGTATGTGTTAATTATTAAAAAGAGCTCATGTTACGACTGGACATTAAAATCTGATTTGCTATAATTGGCTTGGCAGGGCAGGAACAAAAAAAAAAAGGTTACGACTGGACATTAAAATCTGATTTGCTATAATCTTTTGATGATGTTTATAAACACTATCCCCGTTACGACTGG
>JAGGZS010000200.1 GCA_021161885.1 bacterium | reverse complement strand
ATATTTAACCAAGCGAAATTTGCTAATAAATAGTGACTTTTGGATATTTAAGCGGATATCATTTTTAAAAAACTTTATCAAGTAATTTAAATAGAGATCATTGTTTTTGAAAATATGCTTTGGGCAACAGACCCTTACACCCGTGGTTTCTTATAGTTCAAGCTCCGCTTGTCCAGCCTGTCTTTCATGCAACGAAAGACTACTGGAACCTGCTCTCATCCCCGCTCTTACGGACAGGGAGTTCCCGCTGAATTAAAGAAAATTTCAGGATTGCCCATTACAGTATTTTTCAAAATTTTTTATAAATAAGCTGTTCTGCTCATTTATAAAATTCGTGAACAATTCTAACTTTTCTAAAAGTATATTATCTACCGAATGTTCAAATTTACAGGCATTCTCGTATGCTGTATTTTTAGGGACTAACAAAATGTTATGAAAAAAGTTCATTAATGTTTCGTGTTTAAATATAATCTGCTTAGCAGCTTTTCTCCCTTTCGGGGTAAGTGTTACCACGCTGTACGGGTCATAATTGATAAGGTTCATTTTAGATAACTTTTTTAACGTGCTTGTAACGGTAGGCATTTTAACGTTCATCCTATCGGCTATTTCTTTAACCCGCGCAACATAGTTATCTTCAATCAAGTTAAAAATGACTTCCATATAATCTTCTAAAACAGCTGTTAGTGATTTATCCATAATAAAACTTCGGTAAAAATTTTTTAAAAAACGTTATTAGTTAAAACCAACTTTATCAACATTTAAAAATTAATAGGGTGAATATCAGTAAATAGTTTGCTGGAAATAAACTTTTTATATATCTTCGTTTTCCGCCTGTCTTATAATGGCATAGGCCTCTTCGGGCGTTGATGCCTCTATAATCCGCCTTTTAAATCGTTTATTTAATATAAGTGCGGCAATATTTGATAAGGCGCTCACATGTTGTCCAGCCGAATGGGGTGGAGCGATAAGAAGAAAAAATAAATGGCACGGTTTACCGTCAAGTGAATCGAAATCTATGCCCTCGTTAGAAATGGCAAGCGCTCCCACAAGTTCATCGACTGCATTGCTTTTACCATGAGGGACGGCTACACCTGCTTCAAGTCCGGTACTTTGTTTTAGTTCCCTTTCCATAACGGCGCTGAAAGCCTCATCGGGATTATTTAACAGGTTGTTTTGTTCAAGTATCTCGATAAGTTCTCGTATAACAGCATCTTTTGAATAAGAATTTAAACCGATTTTTATTAGCTCGGGCGATAATAACTTACTTATTTTCATACTAAAATCCTTTATTATTTTCTATAGATTATCATACATTGTTTTTGCCGAATTATCTTCTTTGACTACGAGTACAGGACAGGGACTTTTTCTAAAAATCAATTCGGTTTCATTATAATAAAAATCCCTTCGGCTTTCAGGTTCTTCAAGTTCGCCCATAATAAGCAGGTCTACATCATTTTCCTTTACAGTGTTAAGTACTTCCTTAAAAACTTCGCCTTTTAAAAGAAATTTTTCGATACCAATATTTTTATTATCAGCGAGTTCTTTAACATGATTTAAATATCGTTTGCCGTCTTCTTCGAGATCGTGTTCGTAATCCATTTCTTCAAGTTCGATAAAAATTTTCGCTTTCGTTAGATTTTTCAATGTTTTTATATCCACAACGTAAGCGGCAATTAAAGATGCATTCAGCCATTTAGCGAGGCATACAGCATAATAAGCAGCTATAATCGATTTTTCAGTTGCTTCAACATATACCATTATTTTTTCAGGGCGTAATTTAAAACTCATCTATAACCGCCTATTTTTTATTTTTTTGTCGTTTTTTTATTAATTTTAAAGTAAAAAAAGTTTGCCGTTCGGCTTCTTCAAGCACATTTTGTATATATTGTATCGATTCATTATAGTCCGGTAAATATATTTTTTCAAGAGCATTAACCCTGCGGATTGTTTTCTGGGCTTCTTTAGCAAGCCTGAGCACTGAAATTCTTGTCTGAGCGAGTTTGCCAAGATTATCAAGCACTTCACGGAAGGTTGCTATAGCGGCGTCTACTTCAGAACTAGTATTTAAAAAACTGTAATACGGTTTTTTTTCCGTAACCGTAACTTCAACATTAGGCAAGTTAATGCCCATAACTTTCCTTGAGGATATATCCACATAAGATTTTATAGGGATTGTTGATGCGAGATTTTCCAATATCTCTTTTCCTTGAGAAATAATAGCGTTTTCCAGATACCCGTATGCTTTCTTTAGCAGAGTATCTGTTTTTTCCTGTATTTCTTTGGCGGTATTGATCATACCCATCAGTTCGGCAAGTATAATATCTCGTTTTTGTTCAAGAAGTTTGTGCCCTTCCTTGGTAAACTTTAACTGCTGTTTCATAGCAAGCAGATTAGTTTTTGTAGGAGCTATTTGATATCTGGCCATAAACTATTTTCCGTAAAATTTGTTTATTTCTTCTTCGTTCATTCTATAGAGTTCTTCTTTCGGAAGAACTGACAATACGTCCCAACCGATATTTAAGGTCGTCTCTATATCCCTGTTTTCATCTTCTTTCTGTGATAAAAAATCTTTTTCAAAAGCGTCTCCGAATTGTAAATATCTATGGTCAATAGGAGTAAGTTCTTCCTGACCGATAACCGAAGCCAGCGCCCTGACGTCTTTAACCCGCGAATAAGCTGAAAACAGCTGGCTTGCCAGATGAGGATGGTCTTTCCTTGTCATTCCTTCGCCTATACCGTCTTTCATCAAACGCGAAAGTGAAGGCAGTCCGGCGATTGGCGGATATATACCTCTCTGCGATAATTCCCGTTCTAAAACTATCTGTCCTTCGGTAATATAACCTGTTAAGTCGGGAATCGGGTGAGTAATATCATCGTTCGGCATGGTGAGTATGGGCATTTGAGTAATAGAGCCTTTTTTGCCTTTTATTATACCTGCCCGCTCAAATATCTGAGCGAGATCGCTGTATAAATATCCGGGATACCCTTTGCGGCTCGGGATATCGCCTCTTAACGTGGATATTTCTCTTAAACTTTCACAATAGTTTGACATATCAGTCATTATGACAAGAACGTGCATATTCTCGTTAAAAGCAAGGTGTTCCGCGATTGTCAACGCTGTTCTCGGGGTAACAAGCCGTTCTATGGGCGGATTATCAGCGAGGTTAAGGAAAAGAATGACATTTTCTAACGCTCCGCTTTCCTCAAAATTTCTGATAAAAAACCGGGCAACGTCGTATTTGATGCCCATTGCGGCGAATACCACAGCGAAATTTGTATTTTCGCCCGGTATTGTCGCTTGCCGCGCTATTTGAGCCGCTAATTTGTTATGCGCTAGTCCGCTGCCGGAAAAAAAAGGCAGTTTCTGTCCTCGTATTAAAGTATTCATTCCATCAATAGCCGATATACCGGTCTGAATAAATTTCTGCGGATAATCACGGGCGGTCGGGTTAATGGGAGTTCCGTTAATATCGAGCTGATGCTCTGATATGGGAGTGGGCAAGTTGTCTATAGGGCGTCCCAGCCCGTTAAACACCCTGCCGAGCATTTTTTTTGTTACAGGCAGCATAAGCGGAGTACCAGTGAATCGAATACGGGTTTCTTTCAAAGATAACCCCATAGTCCCTTCAAATACCTGCACGATAGCTGTATTTTCCGCACTTTCGAGAACAAGCCCTAACCTTATTTTGCCTTGCGGATCTTTTATTTCAACCAGCTCGTTAAAACCTACGTTATGAATACCGCTGACAGCTATAAGCGGTCCTTCCATTCGGGTGGAAGTGCTGTATTCACGTTTAGAAAATTGTGTGTCATACATATTTTCTGTCCAGTTCCTCAAATGAGTTTTCCAGCGCAAGCTGGAGTTTATCTAATTTATCTAATTCTTCATTTGATATGTTAAATTTCATTTTTGCTATTTCATGTATAATAGGAAGTTTTTTTATTTTAACCAAAGTAGCCCCTTTTTTTATGGCTTTAAGGGCATTTGTATGGAACGATAAAATAATATGCAACATTTTTACCTGTTTTGCCGCTACGGAAAACATATCTATTTTATCGAAAGCATTTTGCTGAAGAAAAACGTTCTTGAATATAGTGCAGGTTTCGAGAATAATTCTTTGGCTGTCCGGCAAAACATCGGGTCCTACGAGTTTAACGACCTGCTGAAGTTTATTTTCCTGCTGGAGCAGGTCCATTATTTCAGTACGCAGTTTAGTCCATTCCGGATCAATATTGGTTTCCCACCAAATAGTTATTTCATCAATATATTCGCTGTATGAATTTATCCATGATATGCTTGGGTAATGCCTTGCGTTGGCGAGCTGTCTGTCCAATGCCCAGAAAGCGCGCACAAACCTTTTTGTATGCTGGGTTACCGGTTCGGAAAAGTCGCCTCCGGGCGGGGATATGGATCCTATGATTGTTACCGAGCCTGATGTCCCGTTGGCATTTTCAACGAAACCTGCCCGTTCGTAAAAATTAGCCAGCCGTGTAGGCAGATATGCAGGGAACCCTTCGTCAGCTGGCATTTCTTCTAATCTTCCGCTCAGTTCCCTTAACGCTTCAGCCCATCGTGAAGTCGAATCAGCCATAATAGCTACGTTGTACCCCATATCCCTGTAATATTCCGCGAAAGTTATACCTGTATAAATAGAGGCTTCACGGGCGGCAACAGGCATATTCGAGGTATTTGCTATTATTATGGTTCGTTCCATAAGAGGTTTATTTTTGCGCGGATCAATTATCTTGGGAAACTCTTTGAGCACATCGGTTATTTCGTTTCCCCGTTCACCGCATCCGATAAAGATTATAATATCAGCGTCGCACCATTTAGCGATTGCCTGCTGAACCATGGTTTTTCCTGTGCCGAATCCTCCCGGCACAGCTACCGTGCCTCCTTTTGGGATAGGAAACAATGTATCTATTACCCTTTGTCCGGTTATAAGGGGTAAGGACAACTCTTTTTTATTGTTAAACGGCCGCCCTATTCGCACAGGCCATCTATGGAAAAATTCCAGTTCTTTTACACTCCCGTCCGCGGATTTAATTTTAGCGGCGATTGCATCGACCGTATACTCTCCTTCAGGCACAATTTCAGCGATCGTGCCGGATATATTCGGCGGAACCATAATTTTGTGGGCAACCAAACTGGTTTCCTGAATTTCTCCTAAAATAGAGCCTGAACCGACTTCATCGCCTTTGCGGGCAACTGGTTTAAAACTCCATTTTTTAGTTCTTTTAAGAGCATTGAGATGAATACCTCGTTTAATAAATGCGCCGCATTCGTTTTTTATTTCTTCCAGCGGTCTTTGAATCCCGTCATAAATGGTTCCGAGCAAACCGGGACCAAGCTCTACGGAAAGGGGCATCCCGATTCCGTAAACCGGATCGCCGGGTTTGATGCTTGTGGTATCTTCGTAAACCTGCACGTCAGCCGCATTTTCGTCTATGCGCACAACTTCGCCGACCAACCGCTGCTCGCCTACATAAACCAATTCCATCATTTGAGTTGACCTTAGCGATTCAAACTGGATTAAAGGTCCGACTATACGTTTTACTTTGCCGACGGTTTTATCTGCCACTTTATATTAATCTCCCTTAAATAAGTTTTCGTATATAAGAGTTCTTATCTCTTTATTTTTTGATGCCAATCGTTCTTCTAATGTATTTGTTACGGAAATCAATCCATCATTTATGCTTGCGATAACTCCGTGCTGAAAATGCCTTTGTTTGTGAATTTTTAAGTTTATTTTTTTTCCGTATTTTTGGTTTAATATTTTTTCAGCGTCTCTAACTATTTGCAGAACAGCGTTATGCGGATCGCTTTTGCCAAACTGCAGCATAACGGTACCCTCTTCATTTAGGGTAGAAACCGCTTCAATAACAAGTTCTTTGAGAACCGACCTGTACTTATTATATTCTGTAAATTTAAAAATCAGGTTTTTAACATCAGCTAATATTTTTTTTGTGAACAGTTCCTGTTTATTTAATACCAGTTTCTTTTTTTCCAAGTTTAAGGATGATAAAATTTTCTTTTTGATAAATTCGCTTCTCTGCTCAGCTGATTTTCGCAATTTTACAGATTCATTTTTAACTTGCTGTTCAGTGAGTTTTATTCTTTGCCGAGACATTTTTTCAGCCTTATTTAAAATAGTTTCAGCTTCTATTTTGGCTTCGCCAATAATTTTTTCACATAAAACATCAACTGACTGCGAATTCATTTTGTCCTCATTATAAAATTATCAGATATTAAACCCAAGAGAAGATTTCATTATATCCTGTATAGATTTTTTGCCTTCCCTTGCGCCTTGCCTGTCTGGGATTTCTATTACGAGAGGAAAATTCATTTTAACGATAATTTCCTCTATTTCATCTTGTATCGATTCGGTTAACCTGTCGCTGATCAAAATAATTTTAACATTTTTATTGATAACTTCTTTGAGTTTAGCGAGAGCTTGCCCGGCTGAATCGGCAACTTCACCCGCTATGCCGACAAGTTTAAAACCGAGTACCATATATTGATCGCCGATAACAAAAAAATCCATTATATTTTAAAAAGAATCATTAAAGCCATAACTAACCCGTAAATAGCTATCCCTTCCGCCAACCCTACAAAGATAAGCGCTCTCGGCGCCATTTCCGGCCGTTCCCCGATAACACCTAATGCCGCTGAACCAACATGAGCCACAGCAATTCCAGCCGCGATAGAACCGAGCCCCACAGATATAGCGGCAGCCATAAAGCCCCATTTCATTAAATCAGCCTCTTCGTGAGTAATAGCAGGTTTAGTTTGCGCAGGTTCGGCAGATACAGACCGAACAATGCTCATAGTAAAAAAATACATAACGCACAAAAAACCGGTTAGCAACAAAATCTTTTTTGCCGAAGACGAAAAGTTGTTCATAATTTATCCTCCTTAAATATTATTAATTATTCTCTTGTATGGATAACGGTTTATATAATGTGCCGTCTCCCGGAAAAAATTTGCTGAAAAACTCATAGTATTCAAGACGTATAGTTTGTATTGTTACAATCATTCCTTCAAGAACAAGAACCAAAATATTTCCCAGTATAATTATAATTGTTGAGGCTATAGTGCCGAACGATCCCTCGCCAAGCATTTTCGCCAAATTGAAAACCGCGAAAAAAAGACCGACATGGCTGAGAGCGAAAGCGCCTACACGAATAAACGAAAAAGTGTTGGCTATATAGCCCATAAATATTTCTACTATTTCAAATACCGTATTCATTAAATAAGCAAAAACACCTTCATTGCGCTGAAAAGACCCTTGACCGATTATCTTCTCAAAAGGAGCTTTAAAAAACAAGATAATTATGGGAACGCCTACAATTAAAAACCATAACCAGCCCGGCACATTATGTTTCAAGACAAACGATTTTACGATAAGCCCCAGCAGTCCCCAGTATATAAATCCGCTTAAAAGCCCTGTTTTATGGAATATCGCATCTGACCATTTTCTGGTAAGAATAAAATTAACTACATTAATGATTATGCCGGCACTTATCATCCCGATACCGAAAAAGAGGCTTATTTTTAAAATCATATCAATATTGCGCATCGGATAAATCCAAACCGGCGCGATGATTTTTTCGTTACCGAAAACGCTGCCGAACATAACCCCGAAAAAAGTTGAGCTTGAACCGCACAATACGAGCAGTAATCCTACTTGCCTGACAGTAATTTTAAAAGATTTTTTGAGCATTAGATAAAGTCCGCATAAGACTAAAATTAAACCATGTCCCGCGTCGGCAAACATAAAACCAAACATCAATAAAAAAGTCAAGGCGAAAAAAGGGGTCGGGTTTATTGTCGAATAGTTGGGAACCCCGTACGCTTTGACTAACAGCTCAAAAGGTTTTATTAGTTTATTGTCATTGAATTTAAACGGAACCTGCGTATAAGAGCGATGAAGGTCGACAGGGTTATGAATTTCGTAATAACATCTGCCGTTTACCGCATTTTTTATATCTTTTATTAAATTCGGCAGCATATCGTTGGGAACCCAACCTGAAATGACGCAGGTTTTATCGGTTTTTTTGAAAAATTTTTGCGCTTTTAAAAGAAGGGAATTGTAATGGAAAAAATATCCGTAAATAACGATGTTTTTTCTTATATGCTCAAACAAATTTTTTCTTTTTTCCACAAGATCGGATTTTGCTTTTTTCATCATCAATATATTGTTATTTACTTTATCGAGTATATCCTTGGGAGAACCTTCAAATTCAGTATCGAGTGATATTTGCTGAAAATTGCTTTTTTCAAGCAATTTTTTTATGCTGATACTTTCTCTTTTAAGAGAATAAAGAATTACGACCGTCCATGGCGGATTTTCTTTAACCGGAATCAGTAGATGAGGGTGCCGCGTTAAATTATCCTGTAAATATTTAAGGTTTGACGAAGGTATTTTTCCGGTAAACTGATCTAATATGGAATAAGACTGTTTTTTAGGCAGTTCAAGCATCTCTTCAAACATTGAGTAACGGTTATTAAGCTCTTTAAGGTTTGATATTTTCTCATCGAGCAGGCTGTCTTGGTCGTCAAGGGATTTTATTTGCGATTCTAAATCAATAATTTGTTTGCTGACATCCTTAGTCTTGAGTTTTACGAGTTCATTTTTTATTTTTTTGAATACGGCTGAACTATAATTTAAGTCAAAGTTGATGCGGGAGCATAAAAAATCTATTCTTTTCTCGACAGAGAGGTATTCCTGTAAGGCTGATTCTGTATGAAATTCGTCAAGGTTTTTAGCCCAGTCGTCCATCGCGTCCATTTTAAATGGGTGCAGGCAAGCGTGTCCTATAATTGTCTCGTTGACTTTATCAAGGTCTTCGCTCAGTATAACTAAAGATAATTCCTTCATAGAGCTGCCGTTATTCATAACCTATAAATCTTTCATTTGTAAGCGAGCGGATTCGTATTTTTTAAAATTTCGATTTGATTGTTTTTGCCTAAACGCACTGCCCATGCCAATGAACGGAGCTGTTTGGTTTCAAGCCGGTTTAGCAATATATACGCTAACGGCACCCCGAGAGTAAAAGGATACCCGCCTAACGCGTTGTGTATTTCTTTATATAATAAAAGCCGCAGTATTTCATTTAAAAAAGGAGCCATATCCTCCATTTGGACCTGCTTTATATTTTTTATCAATCCGCTTATTTGAGGAACGGATATGTGATTTAAAAATTCAGCCGCATCCTTAGATACATATGCGTCAAAACATTTCTCCTGAGAAAAATATGTTCCGTCCGGATAAATAATGCTGTTTATTTCTTCCGCGGGAAGTTTAAAAAAAAGTTTACATCTTAAAATGTTATTAACATTAAATATATCTGTTTGTATACCAAGCAGTTTGCGAACGTTTTTCCTATCTTCCGCAGAAAGTTGATTTATTTTTTTTGATATTCTTGAAAAAAGGTTTTTTTCAAGCGCGTGCTCAAAATAAAACAACGAACCGCTTTTACGATATAAATCTTTTGCCGACGACAAAGCCGCTCCGTATGGGGTATTAATAAGCGCGAGCATAATTTCTTCAATGTTACTCGCTGATGAAAAAACATCCCATTTTATTAAATGCCTTTCCGATATAACCGACTTGTCCGGCGGGATAAAAGCTGTTTTATTTCTCCATGCCCTGAAGCCTCTTTTTATCTGTTCAATATCATATTCTTCAGTAAGCAGTGAAACAAGTTCAGCGGGAATTTCTTTGAGATTTCTTGCTATTTTTCTTTCAATCCGAAGCGATTCTTTAAAAATTGCCGTATCTAAAAATCCGGCGAAATTATCTGAATTTTTATCTTTTACCCATTTCGCGAACCTTGTGTTTTCAAGTTTATCTATTAACGAGCGAGTATCTTTACAGGCATAAAGAATTTTCCATTGCTCTGTGGTAAGCAGTTTGGACAGCCATACTCTCGTTTTTGCGTTAAGATTTGCATATAGGCTTAAACTGTTCATAATTTAACTGTTACAACCATATCAATAATTTTTTTCATCAGGTCGGGAACTTGTTTTTTTTTAACAGCGATTATATTGCCAATTTTTTTTTCTGTTTCCCGCAATTGTTTTATTTTTTCCTGAGTTACATCGTTTTCCATTTGGTCTACCGACTTTTTAGCTGAGATTTTTGCTTTTTCTATCTCTTCAATTCTTATTTTAGAGATTTTTTTTTCTGTTTCTTCGCTGATCTGTCTCGCCTCTTGGTTAGCCGCGTTAATTATTTGCTTGGCTTGCTTTTCAGCTTCAAGCAATTTTTCGATTATTTCTTTCATCATGTTTATGTATCCTTGTGAAAAAATTATATT
>JAGGZS010000187.1 GCA_021161885.1 bacterium | reverse complement strand
TAGAAATTTTCCCTATACTTTTGCAACAACCCCATGAATGACAGTATAGCTCTGCGCATTTCCAGAAAATCCAATCGAAAATTAGATATTTCGTCGACTTTTTCGCCAATGTTTTCACTAACAATTTTTCAAAGAACAATAATTTAAAATCATAATATCAAAAATCAGCATTTTTGTGCCCGGATGAGTTTTGTCCATAGACAGGAAAATACCTTAAATAAAAGTAACTTGTAAATTGGGATAACGAAGCGAGGTATAACCGGCATGCAATAAACCTCGACAGAGATAGTATTTATCAAGAATATAGTTTTCTTTCACATCATAGATATTAGTTTCAAGAGATGAATATTTTGCGTATTTATTCAGGATACCTTCCACAATTTGTTTTTGTTTATCTAATTTAAAACCGGCGATAGATTTGTCATGAATACGCCACATATATAAAGGCCATCGCAAATTGTTAATTTGATATCCCTTGCTAAGAACTCTAAACCAGAATTCATAATCTTGCGCATAGCGGTAACTTTCATCATATCCCTGCATTTCCATAAAAAATTCTTTTTCAGCAAGAATAGATCCATGGCAAAGCTGGTTGCCAAAAGGCATATATTTTTTTATTTGTTCTGTACTACTCGGACGCAAAAATCTATTAATAACTTTACCTCTATAATCTATCATATAGTTTGAGGTTCCCAGTATTTTAACCTGAGGAAACTTTTGCAGATATTTGATTTGTATTTGCAATCTTTTAGGTAAAGATATATCATCAGCATCTTGTCGAGCTAAATATTTCCCCTGTGCATGCTGAGCAGCGATATTCAAACTTTTTGTTAAACCTTTATTTTCGTGATGTATCACTTTAATACGCGAATCTTTTTTTGCATACTTATCTATAATTTTACCACTACTGTCAGTAGAGCCATCATTTACAATGATAAACTCAAAGTCTTTAAATGTCTGAAACAAAATACTGCTAATCGAACTATTTAAATATTGTTCACCATTATGTACCCCCATTAACACAGATATAATAGGTTTTGTCATAATATAATCCTTTCATATATTTCCAAAGTTTTACGAGCGGAATCCGACCATAGAAATGATAAACTATGTTTTTTCTGCTCGCAAAAATCATAACATGATAAACCTTTGATGGCTTCAAGAATAGATTGGGCAAAGGAATCGACATCGTTACTAAACAGAATCGCAAATTTACCGGCTATTTCTCTTGTTGTCGGTATATCATTAGCGACTATGCGGCAATTACAACACATAGCCTCTAATAAAGGCAAGCCAAAACCCTCAAATTTGGAAGGAAATAGAAATATATCGGCTAAATTATATAACGCGGCAAGTTCATCATCCGTAATAAAATCAAGCAGATGAACACGTCCGGTTAGCTTATATGCATTTATTTTTTTCTGATATTGCTGTCTTAGTTCAAGAGGTAAACTCGTAATAATTAGATCATAATCCGATTCAAGAGCAATTTTAGCATAAGCTTCAAATCCTAACTTTGTTCCCTTAAATATATCTTGTGCTCCTATCATCAGGATATATTTCTTGCCACAATCAAACTGAGGAAGGATTTTTTTTATATTATTTTTTTTCATAAGATAAAATTTTTGTATATCTAACCCATGGTGAATAACATGAATTTTATTCTTAGGCAATTTAGGAAACTTTTCAAGTAAATCTTGTTTAGCGCATTCTGTCCCAGTTATAATTGTATGCGCGACATTGACGGCGGATGATAATTGTTTCTTAAAATATAACGCATGCTCTAAGTCTTTTCTTGCCGGGTCTTTGAGCAAATTAAGGTCATGAATTGTCACAACAATAGGACATAGCGCATAGGGCGGACATGTGTTTGCCGGGCAATGCAAGATATCACATCCTTGTTTCCATGTATCAAATGGAAAAAATACTTTTTCCCACAAATGAAAACGATATCCCTTATTAAAAAGCAAACGTGTTGCTATAGTAGGATGATTTAAATTTTCCTTTTCACCAAACAAAATAAAATCTACAGATGTATTTATTTTTATCATGTGGTTTAGCAAACTTTCAATATACCTTCCAATTCCTCTTTTATGAGAAATCAATAATGTTCTTGCATCTATTCCAACACGCATACTCTATTCTCCATTATTCCCAACCAATACCAGGTACTTTTAAAAAGTCCCAGTCTTCCTCTATTTTTAAAATATGTGAAATTGTCGCTATGCTCACAAGACGTGCGTATGTCGCCCACATATCACTTTGATGTAGTGGAAACGGCATTTTTTTCCAACCGCTAAAATACCAAGTAGAGTTGTAATGCCAACGTTTTTTTAGGTAATTGATAATATTTGATAAATATACCTTCCATGTTACGCGATCAAACATCGGAACAGCTCCAATATTAACGGACAAAGGATTGAAACGATAAGAAAACCCGCCATCCATATTTTGACAACACATCAAAGCTATAAGTGATTTATTTAAAACATCCTCAATATCATTACGCCGATACTCTGAACGATTCGTAAGTTTGCAAATGATATCGATTGCGTCTAAATCTTCGCATGCTCCGCCTCCGCCATCTTCTGAATAGAGATAATCAAAAGAAAATAATGAAAGCGAACTATCTATTATTTTTTCCTTATATAAAATATATCTTTTATAAAAATAATAAGGTATTAAAAAGTGATAAGCCCCCGCGACACCTTCAAATATAGCTTTTTCATCGGTTCCCCATAAACCGGTATTCATATTTTGTTTTTCGTCTAATGTCTGAAAAAAAACTTCCATCGCTTCTTGTGATTTTAAAAACGACCTATCCTGGGCAAGAAGACAACTGATAAACATAACATTATTACTTTCTAACCATGGACGTGACCAATCTAAACTTTCCAGCCATTTTCTCAAGTAATCAGGAGAATGAAAAGGTTTTAAAAAATAGAGAGAATATTTAGGTTTAATTCCTGCTGAAGATAGTGCTAACATAGAAAAATAAGAAAATTGCAGAATCAAATATGATTTATCATGGTTTGAAAGGATATCTTCCTCTTTAAATGCCGGATCGTAAAAATAGCCGGTTTCCTGTTGACAGTCCAAGATGTAGTCGATGTATTGAGGAATTTGTTCCTTTTTGTTCATCAAAGACAGCGATAATACGGCAAAACATGTGCTTAAAAGAAACGCTTGCGAATTATTGCTATATCGTGCCACAACGTAGTGATTTTTTGTTTCCGTTTGCTTTTCTATATATTGAACACATTTCTTACGTAAAGCGGTAAATTTTTTGCTTTGCACACTAAATATCTTCCATTAAAATTTGTAAACTTTAGGCAAATAATTCATTTGTAAGGATTTTATGTTTGACTTCCTCTTTTCTATCCAATCCAAGACTTGTTACAATACCTGTAATATGACGCGCTCTCCGAAAATAGTATCGTGTAAAACGTAATAATTTCACCCATGATAATAAGTTGGTATCATTTATGCAATTATTTTTTCAGCTAATTGAGTTATATTTTGTCGATAGCGTCTAATAAATGGTCAACCATATTGCTCCAAGTGTATTTATTAATGACAGCGCTGTATCCATTTTGAGCCAGTTTTTGATAAAGATTTACGTCCTCTTTTAGTTTCAATATTGAATCCGCAAGTTCAGCGGGGTTTCCTGAGGCGTAGCACAGTCCTGCTCCAGCATCCTCAGTGACCTCTCCCGGTGGTGAGTTTTCACACGTTATGACTGGCTTTTTGTTAATCCATCCCTCAAGGAGTACTATGCCAAACGAATCCGCAAGCGAAGGCAATGATATAATGTCCATGACCGATATTAGCGAATGTTTATCTTTTTCCGCAAAATTTGAGATGATCCTAATTTTTTCCTGATGATTTCGGGGCAAATTTTTTATGCGTTGTTCTATAATTTCGGTATTAAATACGGTTATTCCCGCTAAAACAAGCGACACATCAATATTTTTATTAAAAAGAATCTCTATCGCATCAATTAGATCAAGTACGCCCTTTGAGGGAGCGATTCTACCAAGATAACATATTCTAAAACCGGAGGGCAGGTTGTATTTTTCTATTACCTGGTGTTTCGTAAGCGGGTAAGTTATCTGCTCAGGATTCAATCCGCATCCAAGTATGATAAAAATTTCGCTTTTTGCACCCGCTTTTACAAAGAAATCTTTTTCCATTGAAGTCGACGGGCATATGATATCTATGTGGGGAAAGAGTTTGACTATGTATTTTTCAAGTCGCTGGGTTTTTATATGAAAGATGGGGAGCACAACAACTGGCACATTATATTTTGTCCGTATTTTAATGCAATCTTTGATGATCCTAAAAAAGGGTGCGAAAAGAACAATCACATCGGGATTTGTCTTTAGGATCATTTTTTCTGCGTAGACCCACGGACCCCAGGACATTTCTATGTTATCTCTAAGGATTAACTTTAAGATTCTAAAAGCACCACGGATATTCAGCTTGTTGATCATCATATGAATAATTTTCCAGAAAAGTTTAAATCTGGGTGTTAACCTGAATACTTCGATATCTTCAATAATCTCATATTTTGGGTATTTAGGCTGTTTATAATTAAACCACAACCAGGGCATTTTTAAATTTGGCACTATGATGCTGACTTTATGTCCTTTTTCCAAAAATTGCCTTGCGTATTCGTGAATGTGAATCTGCAGTCCGCCCATTGACGGGCGGTAAACAGGCGCTACAATGGTTATTTTCATAGATTTCTCCATGGAGTGATGGATAATTTTTTATTTTGACTCAAGATTTTTCTGTTTCCATTTTCTTAACGGAATAATTATTTGTTTTCCCAACAAAGATATTAATAAATAAACAAAAGAATAAAAATTAAATTTATATTTAAGACTTTTGAAAAAAGCTTGTTTAGC
>JAGGZS010000323.1 GCA_021161885.1 bacterium | reverse complement strand
TAAATATTCTCAAATTATATTGACTCCAGATAAAAAAATTTTGGAAGAAGCAATAAAGATGTTTCCCGATAAAAAAATGTTTTTACTGGAATATGGAATTTTTTTAATGGGGCAAAATAAAGATAATTGGATTCGAGCGCAAGATTTAATGACTGATATATTAAAAGAAAATCAAGGATGGCGGTTTGCGCCCCGGTTTTTATACCTGAAAAAATTAGTGATGGATACCAAAAGGCAACGGGGTTACTTTTGTAACAGCATAGGGATACATAAAACTAAGCCACATACCGACAGCGGCGTATTTTAGCCATGGAAATATTACAACCACAGAAAAAGAAATAAAAAAAAGGCCGCTTCCTAAAAGAACAATAAATAGTTTAAAGATTAAGTTTTTCCGATCTGCCGGAATATCTAATTTGTTCGGCATAATCATCATTCCTAAATGTATACCGCAAAGCACCGCGCCTATTTTTATTATTTTAGGTTGAGGCAAACAAACCATTAAAATGATAAATATACACAATAATATTAAACGTGGCATTTTTTTTGTTCTATTAACAGCAAATATATAAAAAGAAACAATAATAAACCCGAAAAACCAGCCGCCAATAATATCGACAGGGAAATGAACGCATAAGTAAATTCTGGACAATGAAATCCAGAGAACCATAAATACGCATAAAATTATTTTTTTTACATCATTTTTTAAATGATAAGCTATAATTCCCCATAATGTTAATGATCCTTGCGCATGCCCGCTTGGAAATGAATAACCCTTAGCAAAATATAAAACATCAACTATTGAATGATCCGGTCGGGGAACTAAAAAAATAGTTTTTATGATACTGTTTAAAAGCAATGAAAAAAGAATGAAAGTTGATATGTAAGACGCTTGCTTACGGTCAAACAGAGCAAATAAAAAAGGGATGAGCAGCATATAAAAATGTTCGCTCCCAAGCACAGTGCCCGCAAAAAAGAATTTATTTAAAATAATATTATGATGATGGGATATCCAGATTAAGAAGTCGTACTCATACGACCGAAATAAGTGAAAAAATAAAAACAACGGCTGAAAAAAAATCATATAAGAACTTTTTTTATAATATCTTTTAATTTATTAATGTAAAATGGTTTGGATATATAATTATTATTTATTGAGTTAAGAAACTCATTTGTTTTCGGATCGTAAGTATCGCCTGTAGTAAAAACTATTTTTTGCTCAAGACCCGGATGGTTTTTCTTTATCCAGCGATATAAACTAGGCCCGTCAATATTGGGCATGCGAATATCGGTTAATATAGCGTTATAATTTGAAATTTTTATTTTTTCTATAGCGTCTTTCCCGTTTTCGGCTATGTCGACTTTACATATTTCTTCAAGAATATCTTTCATTACATCGCGCAGAATAGGATCGTCGTCAATGATAAGCACTTTTAAAGATTTATCACGGATCGGTTTTTTATGGATAAATTCTGCTGTTTTCTGCGCTATTATCGGCAATGTGATAGTTAGCTGAGTCCCTTCATTCTGAGTGGAAGAAACCGTTATGGTCCCCTTGTAGTTCTGGACAATATTGTAAACTGTGCTAAGCCCTAACCCGACATTATGCTGGTCGGTTTTAGTTGTGAAAAACGGATCAAAAATTTTGTTTAAATTTTTTTCGGGAATGCCTATGCCCGTGTCTTTTATGACAATTTCGCATAAATCGTCAAATTCGTTTGTGCTGATATATAATGTTCCGCCGTGGTAATCGTCCATTGCCTCAAGACTATTGCTTATTATGTTTAATATAACTTTATTGATCTGGTTTTTGTCGGCTTTCAAAGGCGGTATATCTTTTTTTAGATTTTTTTCAATATGGATATTCGAGCTTTTGAATTTATACCTGAAAAGGGATAATGTGTTGTCAATAATTTTATTTATATTAATATCCTCGTTATGCTGCTTGGCTGTACCGGAAAAGTATAACAGCGATTCTACGATGGATTTAACGCTTTTTGCGGAATTTTCTATTTTTGATAACCAATCCTTATGGCGCCGATTAGTTGACTGCGAAAGTAAAAGCTGTGAATAAGCGAGCACAGGGCTTATTCGGTTATTCAGCTCATGGGTAATGCCTGTCAATAATTTGCCGAAAGAAGCGAGTTTTTCTGTTTGCGATAATTTTTGTTCCAGCTCAATATTACGTGTTATATCTTTTATAAAAAAGAGGATGTCTACATTTAAGGCGGTAGAAATTTTAAAAATTTGGATATCGATTATTTTTTCTTCATTTTTAATATTTTTAAATTTAACCTGAGTTAATGTTATGGAGTCATTATTGTTTTTTATGCCTTCAACTTTTTCCATTATTTTATGTGTTTCAATAAAATCGGGCGCGAAAATATCTATTATTTCTTTATCAATCAGATTTGACGGATCCATAAAAAAAAGTTTTTGGCACTCAAGGTTCGCATAAGATATTTTGTACTCGTTAGTTAGTCCTATGATACATGAAGGAATAGTATTTATTACATATTCAAAATATTCTTTAAGATTTTTGACATTTTTTAAATATTCCTGTTTTTGTTTTTGCACACGATGCTTGTCGATAATTTTAAGCAGTATCAACGGCAATACCGATAAAAAACCTTCCTTTTTTAAAATATAATCGTAAGCTCCCGCAGAAAGCGCTTCCTGAATAATCTTTCGGTCTTCATAATTTGTAACAAAAACCGCTGGCGCGTTATAAGTAAGGTCATTGAGTTTTTTAAGCAGTTCAAGCCCGTTCATTTTAGGCAGGGAGTAATCAATGATGCAGGCGTCGTATATTTTATCGGTTTTTTTCTCAATATTAGAGAGAAATTCGTGGGCGGTATGAAACGTGTCCACTTCAAAAATAGACCTGAACTCCTGAATAGCCTTTTTTATAAGAAAAATATGGTTTTCATCATCTTCTATTAAAGCAATGATGAATTTTTTGTAACTCATAATTGCGGCACCTTATTTTTATATGGAATGAATATATG
>JAGGZS010000239.1 GCA_021161885.1 bacterium | reverse complement strand
TATTTTATTATTCACTTTATGTTTGAATTTTAGTTTTTTATATATTTTATTATAAAGTTTTTCTAATTGAGCTGAATATTCATTATAATAATTAATCTGCCGATTTGAAGCTATTGCCTTATTTTTTATCATAAATCTGTTATAATTTTCCCGAACGGCAATCATCTTTTCATAGGATTTACCGTAAGTGTGCCATAATGCGGCAAACCTACCGAAAAGCAATAATGACGCGCACAATAAGACAACAAATAAAACCATAGTAAATATGTTGTCTTTCCAGTCATTTAAGAACTTTTTCAAATCCAGCATCTCTCTATAATCCTTTTAGTTTACAAACCATTACAAACCGCCGTAAATCTTCGGCGTTAATGCCTGTTGTGCTAAGGTCGTCAGCAGATTTAATTTCAACATCTTTAAAAAAGGACGACTTTTCAAGTTCAATTTTTATTAAAGATATATCAGCAAGAGGAGCTGTTGTTTCTCCGCAAATTTGAACGGTAAACTGCTTTTTACCCCTACCCCTTAGTTCGCGTACCAAAAAACGTTTAAGCCAGCAATCTTTTGGAAGCACGATTTGCAGTTCATTGAATAAACGAGACCAGTAAGTTCGTGTATCTTGAAACTTTTTGATAGAATCCAATTTATTTTTTGCGGAATGGACTTTTTTTAAGGCGCTCTGAATTTTTGATTTTTGCGCTTTATAGTGTTTGAGATCAAGTTCAAGGCTTTTCTTGATATGGTTGTTATAATCTATCCACTGGTTGAAATACAGCATACCCGCGGCAAAAAACAATGCAAGCGCAAGGAAACATCCTATGACATATCCTTTTTTACGGGCGAGATCGCGCTGTGTGGCTACTCTTTTCGGAAGCAGGCTAATTTCCATAAAACATTTTGTAGCTTTTCTTAACGCAAGCCCGACCGAAGCGCCTAATACATTTTTATATGGCGATATACGTGATTCCAATACCGGCTTTATATCGAGATTGCGGATTGTATTAAGTTTCGATACGTTAATTTTCAGTTTGGAAAAAAAATATTTTTCTATATTTTCTATTTCCGATGAGCCGCCGGTTATAAGAATATTATGCACACCGCCACCGCCGGAATATGTTCGGTAAAAACCTATTGATCTTGAAATTTCAGCAAGAAGGCGGGACATAGTATTTACAATAGCTCTTGAAATTCTGCGCCGTTCAGGGGTTTCGGCAACCATAGGTCCGTCGCCGCATAAAACAACCGCGGACTCACGTTTTAATTTCTCAGCTTCTTGGAAATTGATTTTAAATTCTTTAGCGATAGAGTTGGTTATCGCGAACCCGCCGATAGGAATACTTCTCACCCAGACATTTTCGTTTTCAATAAGCACCATATCTGTTGACTTCGCGCCGATATCCAATAAAAGCGTTAATCCTTCGAGCATAGTTTCATTGAACCTGATACAGTTACATATGGAAAAAGGTGAAATATCAATATATTCCACATCAATTTTCAATTGCTGGAAACAAGCAATTAAATTATTAATAATTTCTTTTTTGCTTGCTACAAGCACAATATTCGCCTCATCTATATCGCCGACGTCATTCCAGTCGCCCAGAAGCTGGTAGTCCCAAATCACCTCGTCGATTGGAAACGGCACTTGCTGCTGTGCTTCATACTGGACAATTTGATCGATTTTAGATTTATCAAGAGTAGGCAGTTTCACAAATCTGGTAAATACCGACTGTCCGGATATAGAAATAACTAACGATTCCGGTTTTATTCTATTGGAAATAAATAATTTTTTTACTGTCTCAATCAAGACATCGTCTCCATGAGATTTCAAATCTTTGATTTCACACGGTTCTACAATAAAATTAGTGATTTCCAACCCTGATTTACCTCGGGTAATTTCAACCAATTTAATTGAATCAAAACCAATATCTAAACCAACAAAGGCATTTTTCATATATATCCTACTGTCTAAATAATGATTCCAAGTTAATGTTTTCTTCCCTTATATCTTTATCCGCTATAAAAGGCGTGAAAAGGCTTGTTTTCAGATTACCTCCAAGCGGCTGATAGTTTACCCACCATACATCCTTATTTGTACGCGGCAGAAAAGACCGTTCCTGAAGTTTGCCTTGATACCATATTTCGCACATTACTTTTTCGGGGTTACCATACCTCTGAACAGTTCTCGGGTGAAGATACACGAAAGAATAATGACCGGACCCTGCCGGAACGCTGTCATAAACAACACTGTCAACAAGCATGGTGTAGTTTTTTCCACTGCGTTCCCTAAGCAATACATGATACCTAACTTCAACTCCGTCTGCCCATGCAGGTGTTGACGTGTATCTGACTCTAATCCTATACCATTCATATTTATATTTGGCGATACTCACCGCAGACAAAGATCCGCTCTCTGAGGATTCCCTTAAACGTATAATTTTTATTCCAGCCACTTTAAACTGTTTCTTCGGAGATTTTTTCTCCAGTTTTTCATAATATTTAGATAATTGCGAATAACATAACGGACTGCATATAAAAAAAACCAGCATCGTGCAGATGCTCAAAAAGCGAATATGTTTCAGCATAATATTCTCCTCGTTAATACGAAATAATTTATAAATTTTCAAACAATCAGAAAAAGAGAGATGCCCAAGGAAACGAAATGTATCAGTTAAATTCTTGACGCAAAAACTCAAAGCATAAAGCGTACCC
>JAGGZS010000084.1 GCA_021161885.1 bacterium | reverse complement strand
AACATAAAGTGAATAATAAAATATCCGCTCTAAGATTTAAACAGGAATTGTTTGCCCGGCAAAAAGAATTAAATGAAAAGTCAAAAATAAAGTCTATATCCATACCTATGAACTTGGGGTTTAAAGATTTGATGGGCGATAAAATACCTTTGGACAAGGAATTGCCTCTGCTGTCTCTTCAATTGGATATTATAACTCAGTTTATTAATGATTGTTTTGATTCCGGCATAGAACGCTTAGAAAGCATTGCTAAACACGGAAAAGTTAAAAATTCAAAACATAGGCTTCAGTTACCTTTTACATTAACTTTTAAAACAGATATGAAAGGACTGGTTCAGTTCCTTGATAAAATTAATGTAAAACATGACATTTTTATCGTGAAAACAGTTAACGTAGATACAATACCGCTAAGCAGTTTCAGAAAAGAAAATAATTTGGGCAATTTACTGGAAGTTACTATTAAACTGGACTATATAGAATTAAAATAATTTTTATGGAATATTTTTATGATTAAACAGTTTTTGAAAATTTATCTTAAGAAAAATGTTGAGAAATGGCTCTTTTTTGTATTACTATGCGGCGCAAGCGCTATGATTATATGGTTTGTTTTACATCTGCCCTATTTTTCATCATCAACTTTTGAAAAGAAAATAAATAAAAAGTTAATCGACTCGGATATTGAAAAGGATATTATTAGCGAATATACTCAGCTTTTTAGCGAAATAGAAAAACCTCATATCTTTATAAATGATTACCAGCGTGATCCGTTTTCTCCGGATATTGAACGCATTGAGTGCCCTCAGTGCGGAAAATTTGTTTCCAAGAAAGTTGATGTATGCCCATTTTGTTCTTATTTGTTTGATACCGACAACGACGGTATGCCCAATCAATGGGAAAAAAAATATTCTCTAAATGCTTATGACCCCGATGACGCTTATCTCGATAAAGACGGCGATACTTTTTCTAATTTCGATGAGTTTAATGCCAAAACAAACCCAATCGATCCATTTAGCAAGCCTGAACATTATAATCCATTGAGCAGGTATCGGCTGCGAAAAATTTTCAAGAAACCTTTAGACCTTCTTTTTGACGGATATATGCTGCTGCCCGACGGAAGTTACAGTTTTGTAATAAATTATGGAAATGCAAGTTATTTTAAAAAGTTAGGCGAAACAATAAGCGAATTTACTATTGAAAATTTTGAGAAAAAAGAAGTTCCTATTATAAGAGACGGAGTTGAAGTGAGCATTGATTTGTCTGAATTGGTTCTTAAATCCAAATCCGGTGAAACAATTACACTTGCTTTTCATAAAGTAACTGCTCAAAACCAGTGGTGGGCATTGATAGAAGATTTAGACGCCCAAAAGAATTATGAATTTCGCGACGGCGATAAGTTTGGCAATTTTATTATAAAAACTATTACCGCCAATGAAGTTAAAATCCGCGATGATGAAGGAAATAATTATAATTTAACTTATAAAAGGAGTTCAGGCTCATGATAAGAAATTTATTTTCAAACCATATGAAAATTTGTTTGTTTTACTTAACGGTTTTTATGCTTAATTCTTTTGTGCCCTTTTCTTATGCTCAATCGGATATTTCCACGCAGGAATATACTAAACAAAAAAAGGAAGTCCGCACTCTCCTTGTGGAAGGCAGGCAGTTGTACCTTGAAGGAAAATTTGATGAGGCGATCGAGAAATTTCATCAGGTTACCGATATCAAACCTAATCATCTTGGGGCAAGAATAGCTATTCAAACCATTCTTGACGAAATGGATAGACATGCCGCTTTAGAATTTAAAAATGAAATTTCAAATCGTATGCTCCTTACAGAAGAAGAGCTGCATGAAAAACGCAGAAGATTAATAAAAAGTATTATTGAGAAAAACAAAAATGGTGCCGTAAAAAGCCAGAAATCATCAAGCAGGCTCGCAATTGAGAAAAAACTTCAAACTATTATTCCTGAAATTAATTTTACCAACGCCCATCTTCGCGATGTAATACATTATCTTCATACAGTAGGCGATGTTAATATTATTATGGATGACGAGCTCTTTGAAGGTTCCTCATCAGCAGAAATGCCGCAATTGCCTGACGCTATAGATGTAACATCAGAAAATGAAGACGAAATTAATGTCTACGATTCCGAAACCGGATCGGTTTTGTCTCAGGATGCGGAACCGGAAACACAACAGCAGGACGATATGTCCGACAGGGTAACTATTTCGCTTAGAGATATACCTTTGATTGACGCGTTAAAATATATTTTAAGAACAAAAAAAATACGTTACAGAATAGATGATTATGCAGTATGGATTTCTCGCGACGTAAGCGCTCCCGATATGATTACCAAATCATATAAACTTCTTGGCGGTAAATGCGCCATAAATAAATTAACTTTTGAAAAACCTTCCGATGACGGTCCTGCACCTGGCGCGAGAGTGGAAGAAATAATGAATATTAAAGATGTTATAAAGGAAGTGGTTCCATTCCCGGCTGGCGGAAAAATGTATCTTGATGAACGTACAAATACGCTCGTTGTTACAAATACTAAAGAGAACCACGACATTATAAGCGATTTAATTGAACAACTCAGCGTGCCGGCTGTTCAGGTGGAAATAGAAACTCGCTTTGTTCAAATAGGCCAGTTTGAAGCGGAAGAATTAGGTCTTGAACTTTTTCTTGCCGCCGATGATATGGCAGTAGATAAATTCGCTGTTCACGGTAATGCTTCACACGCTGCTTTCGGGCAGGATACAACAGCCGCTCTTGAAGGGTTTACTACCGGATTACGTTTCTTAACCGAAACAATAGGCGGCGCTCAAGCACCGCGTGGAAATATTTTGTCTATCGGCGGAATACTCGGTGAATCGGATATGAAAATGATACTTCACGCTTTAAACCAAAGACAAAACGTAGATATCTTAACATGCCCGAAAGTTACAACATTAAACGGACATCAGGCTGAGATTAAATCTATTACCGAATTTTTATATCCTCAGGAATTTGACGTTACACCTCCTGTTTTAATCAGTGGTGTTGAAGTCGCCGAAGCGGTTGTTGAAGCAAGCGATTTTACAAGGCGTGATGTGGGAGTCGTCTTAACTGTTACTCCAGACGTAGGCAACGATAATAAAACTATTAATTTAACTTTAGTTCCTGAAGTAAGCAGGTTTGTTTCATGGCTTGATTACGGAACCGATATAGGCAGCACACATGTGCCTCAACTTCAGCCGCTCTTCTCAAGCCAGCATGTGGCAACTAGCGTTGTGCTCCATGACGGCGATACCATAGTCCTTGGGGGAACTATAAGCACTACACGCACAAAAAGGAAAGATAAAATACCTTTATTGGGCGATATTCCGTTTATTGGAAGAGCCTTTCGAAGTGAATCCGAAACCGATAATAAAGTGAATTTATTGATATTTGTAACTGCCAGGGTAATTACCCCGAACGGCGTACCGCTTAAGGAAGAACAGCGGCAGGCTCAGGCAGTTGAGAAATAATATAATGAAAATAAATGATAATAAATTACTAAGGAGAACTTAATATGAAGAAAAAGATGTGTTTGATATTGTGGTTACTTTTTACTTCAACATTTATTTTCTTAAATATCTGTATGGCTGATAACAACGAAACGCTTAGCATTACTCAAAAAGTTATAGATAGAAGGACCTCGCGCAATAATGAATTTAACGCTATGCTTGATAACGCGAAACAATTATTTAAAGAAAATAAATATCAGGAATGTATTGATAAATGCGGATTTATTTTAGATGGAAATCCAGAGTTTATAGATGCCAAAGATTTAATGGATATTGCTGTGTCAAAACAAAAAGCTCTTATGGTTGCAGAGGTTGTCATTCGCAAACGCAAAAATATGCGGCGAATAGAGCAAAATTTAGATAATGAATTTATTGAATTATGGCGCAGACCTGATGAAAGGGATTTTGAACGCGAAAACGCGCTGAAAAATTTGCTGAATAAAGTAAAAACTTTATGGACTCAGGGAAAATATCAGGAAGCGCTCGATGGGTGCGGCGAAATGCTCGAAAAATATCCGCCTGACATTACCGCGAGAGTAAAAATTAATGAAATAATTGAGGATATGCGTAAATTCGCCGAACAAGAATCGGATGTGGTTAAAAGAAAAAGAATTCTGGCTGTCAGGAAAGCATGGCTGTCCCCAAAAGTTGACGAAGATCAACTGCTTGACAAAGAAGATTATACCGCCGATACTATCATCTCGACAGATAAACAGCAGTTGTTAGCTAAAGCAAACAGAATTATACCTGAAATCAATTTTACGGACGCACACTTGCGTGATGTTATCCAGTACCTGTCAAAAATAAGCGGGGTAAATATTATTCTCGATGAAGATGCCATAGATACTCAAGATAACTCAATCGACGACCGCGTTACTATTTCATTAAAAACCATTCCTTTATTGGAAGCGTTGCGCTATATTTTGATTGCCAAAGGGATGGAATATAGAGTCGAAGACCATGCGATATGGATAGCCAAGAATGTGGAAGATATTGAAATGGTAACACGCATTTATAAACTTCCCAAAGGGTCAGGGATAACTCATGTTATTGAGTATGAAGGCGATACCAAACAAGCAGAATTTAACGGGAACGCGTCAATAGAAACAGGCGGCGATATAACTCAGCTGCTTCGGGAAGCAGTCCCGTTTCCGCCGAATTCCAAAATATTTCTTGATCCGAGAACAAGCACTCTTTTAGTAACAAATACCATAGCCAACCATACTTTAATAGAAAATGTTCTGCGCAGTATCACAACTCCTCCTATCCAAGTGCAAATAGAAGCTAAGTTTGTTGAAATTACCGAAACAGACTCAAATGAATTGGGTATGGAATTTTTCCTTACCAATGATTGGCGGTTAGACGGAAACAGTCCTCGACTCCTTTCAAATACTGCCGACGCGACATACGGCCAGTTACCGGGTAATCCGTCAGGCAGATACGGATTTACACGAGGATTAAGGTTCAGCGGCGCAAGCAGCAGCATATTCAGGTTTTCCGGAGTGTTAACCGAACCGCAGTTCAGCGCTATCATTCATGCTATCAGCCAGAATGATATGACCGATGTAATATCATCGCCTAAATTAACCACGATAAACGGTCAGCAGGCTATTATAACCGATGTTACAGAATATATTTATCCGCTCGAATTTACCGTTACTCAAGCAACTTTTAACGACGACGGCGATGCGGTAACTCCATCGGTAATATCTGTCGGCGATTTTCAAACCAGAAAAGTGGGTATTGTTTTAAGCGTAACCCCAAATGTCGGTGCGGATAAGAAAACCATCAATATGACCATTATTCCTGAAGTCAGTTCAATTCAGGCATGGATAAATTTCGGTACGGATAACGCTCCTATAAATGTACCGCATTTTAACTCTGATAATGTTGTTAGCACAGTTGTTGTCAACGATGGGGAAACTGTTGTTATGGGTGGATTAATCAGGGAAAATGTAACGAGTTATGACGATAAAATCCCGGTCCTCGGCGATATTCCATACATAGGCAGAGCTTTTCGTGTTGAAAGGGAAGAGAGTACAAAAACTAATCTTTTAATATTTGTTACCGCAAAGGTTATTACGCCTTCCGGGGCTGAATACAGCAAAGTTATCGCAAGGCAAAAAGAGAAAGAAAATTAAAAAGTTTTTTATCGGCGTATTTTAAAATAAGGCATGAAATTTGTTCATATACAAAATTATGAATTGATGCCTTCGTGTTGTGATTATTTTTTAGTTCCATACCATTTAAATTCCTTTATAAGTTTTTTTTGAAAAATGAAAAATTTGCTTCATAAAAACAAAGATGTTTTAAAAAAAGTTATGAAATCGGTTCTATGCCTTTTTCTTTTGCTCGCTGTTATGGGAGTGTCTTATTTTGTTCGTATTGGAATATGGCAGAAACAGCAGGACAAAATTGGCGGCAATATGATTTTTACCTTGGAAAGCGCATTGCTGTTTCGCTACGCGAGGTTATCTTTAACCGGCGAAATACCTATGCGTGATTATAAAGTCGAAGCTCCTCAAGGGGTTGAACCGAGAAAAATATTTTCTTTAGGCGGAGGTATTGTTTTGGGGAAAGTATATAAATTTTTTACGGCGGCAGGCGTTATTTCGCGAAATTGTGATTTTGAAATTTTTCATAGATACGCAATGCCGGCTTATTTTGTTGTTGTGTCCTTATCTGCTATGTTTTTCGCGGTTTTTATTTTATCGGGCAACATTGCTTTGGCTATAATCTTAACTTTTTGGTACGGCGTGTGTATCCCGTCTATAATTCGCAGTACAGGACAGGAGTTTATGCGTGAAAATTTTGCGCTGCCCTTAATTTTTTGTCATATATCCATATTTATTTATGCGCTGAAAAGAAATAAATCGTTTGCGTATTCGGCTTGCGGATTATTTATTGCGCTTGCTTGGATTTTGTGGGATATGACTCATTTATATTTATATGTCTTATCCGTTTTTTTAATGGCTAATTCAAAAATCAAGCCGAAAAAGATTTTTTTAATAATTTTTCCGATAATTTGCGTAACTCTAATCAATCAATATTTATTTAACCATAAAGCCTTTATTT
>JAGGZS010000070.1 GCA_021161885.1 bacterium | reverse complement strand
TAATCAACTATTTTTGCTATCCCTTTTTTATCGCCGATAACACATGTTTTATGTCCCTTTTTAATCAGCTCATAAGCTATGGCGATTGACCAGAACAAAACAGCGTTGTTATCGCCGTTATGGATAATATGATAAATTTTAGGCAAATTATCCGACGCGGCGAAAAAAGCTTTGGACACAACAGGTTTTGGGCTTAATTTTTTTTCCTTTGATTCTTCCTGCCGAGGCAATGTTTGAGCTAAAGAAGATTGTTCTTCCTGTTTTTGCTCAGGATTAGGCACGGATGCTTGTTTGTTGTCTGACAGGAAAAAATGAGATATTTCTCTTAAATTTTTTACAATAGCATCTCTTTGTTCCATAAAATCACCTATTTCACAACAAGTACCGAATTAGAACCGCCGAAAGGAGACTGAACCTTAATGGGATTATTAGGGTCAGTTACCCATCTGCCGTCAATTATTAGTTTATATTGATACAAACCGGAGTTCAACTGCAGCACTTTGCTCCAAACACCTTTATCATCTCTATTAAAACCATCGCTGTTATCAGGTGTCCAGTTATTGAAATCTCCAGCTATCATAACCGATTTAGCCTGCATAGCCTTTAAAGAAAACAATATGCCTCCGTCCACGAATTTCGGGGCATAAGACATAGCCTCTTCGGTATTTGAGGTATTAAGTTGTTTTAATGCCAGTGCGACGCGCTTAATTTCAATATCGTTTTCTTCCGCAATTATCTCTTTAGCGAGGTTGAGATAATCCATGGCGCCGGCTGAATCAGGATCATAATCTATAACAGGCAATCCTAAACCGACTGCCTCTTTAAGTTTAACATTAAGGCTTATTACAGAATTAAATGTCTTATCGCTAAAGAGTTTTTGAATCGACTGAAGCACATCTACCGATACTTTCGTCCGCTTATCATATAAAGTAGCCAGCGCGCGAAACCGTATACTGTTATCTAAGCGTTCATTAAGCACAATTATAGTTTCGAGCAGTTTACCTAATCCATGCAGTCCGAAATAACTTGAATCAATGGGTATAATAACCTCTCTGCAGGCCCGCAGCGCGTTAAAAGTTAAAAGACCAACGCTTGGAGGGGTATCTATAAAAATATAATCGTATTCGTCATATACGTCTATAAGACAATTTTTCAGTTGTTCTTCGCGACGGTCTAACCCTGAAAATTTTTGTTCAAGAGCGCTTAAAGTTATATTTGAAGGAGCAAGGAAAAGGTTATCGTTGACAGGCAAAATAATATCCTCAAGAGATAAATCAAGCGAATCGCTGCATAGGACATCATACATAGTGCGGGTAATCTGGTCGGGCAAAATTCCCAAACCGATCCCTGCGTGTCCTTGAGGATCCATATCAATAATAAGTACTTTTCTGCCTAACTGACCTAAAGAAGCGCCAAGGTTTATTACTGTTGTGGTTTTTCCACATCCGCCTTTTTGATTAGATACAGTAATAATTCTCATATTTTTGTGCTATGAACCCCTTTCAGGCTAATTATATACTTTATTGCGGGATAAAATCAATAATGTATAACAAAATTTTTATTTTTAACTGTCTATATTTCCAATATCCTTAAAAAAATCCGACGGCTTTAGCGACTCAAGTTCCTGTTTAAATTCATCCACTTCTTTCTGGCTTATTGGTTTTGAGACAACAGGACATTTATCCAGAACACGTTGAGAGATATATATTTTAGCCTTACAGCGCAGCGCAACGGCAATAGCATCGCTCGGCCGTGCATCTATAACTATTTTCTCTTTATCTTTTATTATCATAATTTCAGCGTAATAAGTGTTATCAATAAGATCGGTAATGACTATTTTTTCTATTTTGAAATTTATGCTTTTTAAAATATTAACGAGAAGATCATGCGTTATTGGCCGTGGCAATGAAACTTGCTGCAGTTTTATCAAGATAGATTCGCCCTCTCCTCTGCCAATCCAAATTGGCAGCAAACGAGTGCCTTCTATTTCCTCAAGCAATACAACAAACTGACCTGTTACAGGTAGCATCATTACAGTATATACTCTTGCCTTATGTTCAAGATTTGAATTATGTTTATCAGGCATATTATTATTAATCCAGTGCTATTGATTTTACTCGTTTTTAGATAAGGATTGTTCAATGTAATCAAGAATAAGTTTTTGTTCGGACGCGCTAATGTCTACGAAACAAATACCCGCTCTGGCATTCGTTTCTTCGTGTGCCCAAGCCATTTTGCCATGAACTTTTACCGGTTTGCCATCAATATATAATGTAAACTCAAGAATAAGTTTTTTCTGGCTTTTTAAAAGGTCATCTAAAAGATCGGACGAAACATCGCTCATTTTTACTTGGATGCCGCCCCCTGAAATATTTACTATATCCGCTTGTCCATAAAAAAGTTCTTCCTTTCTTAAAGTTTTTTGCAGAAACACACGATAATTTGCGGACACAGCATATGATATACGTTCAAACTCCCGCCTTTCTGAAGTCATTTGCAGAACCTCCTTTAAAAAAATAATAGATATTTGTTTTCACTGGTAAGTATTTATTTTATAATCATACGAAATATTATATTGCTAT
>JAGGZS010000003.1 GCA_021161885.1 bacterium | reverse complement strand
GTATAAACTGATACTAAAAACAGCGGGCGCGAACAATTTCGCGTCCATAAATTACGCGGCTTTATCTTTTTATTTAGCATCTACAATTTTTCTTTTTCTCATAGTACGAAGATTGGCGTCAAAGGGTATAGCCAATATAACGGTTATTTTGTATCCGTTTATCGCTAACCTTTTTATAGGAAGGGACGCAATTAATCCAAACGCTGAAATTTATATGCTTAGTTTTGCTCTATCCGCTTTATTTTTCTATTTAAAATTTATGGATAAAAAATCTTATTTTATGCTTATCCCCGGATTACTCTTAGGCATATCCACCGCTTTTAAACAGCCGTGCGTATTTTATTTTCCGGTTATGGTTTTTATGCTTTTTGTAATGAATAAAAAACAAATAAAGGAAATTATTTATGCTTCAATTTATCTTTTTTCCGGTATTTTCGCGGTTTGGCTGATTATATCTTTTTATTTCTATTCAAAAAACGCGTTATGGGATTTTTATTTTTTGGTTTTCGGATTTAACTTTTTATATTGCGGTGATATTGCGAAATACAAAATACCGTTTCGTCTTTTACAAATTTATTCTGGCTTTTTCTGTTCTTATCCTTTGATTTTTCCTTTTTATATTTTCGGATTAATCCGCTCATATTATTTGATAATAAAAAAACCGGCTGATAAAAAAAATCGCTTTTTATACAGCTTTCTTTTGTTATGGCATCTTTCGGATTTAGCCGGTATATCCCAAAGCGGACTTTTTTATTACCATTATTTTATCCAGCTGATTCCCTCAATGACCGCAATTATGGTTATTGCATTTATGCAGCTGATTAATAGTTACAGTTTAAAGAAAAAGATTTATTTTTCCGCAGGGTTTTCTATATTTATGTGCGTTTTAGTTTATCAGTCTTTAACGGAACGTAAAATTTTTCAATTCTATGACCCATGCAGTTACATTCCGCCGCAGAAAGTTTATTCCCAAAGAAAAAAAATAGTAAAAACATACGGAAAACAAGCATTGTATTATCCATATTACCGCTCTATAAAAAGGTACTGGCAAATACTCGGTTACGTTAAAACGATACAACGAAACATAACATCTGATGATCCAATTTTTATCTGGGGAAATATATCTGAAATGTATCTTTTGGCAAACCGCCGGCCTGCTTCGCGATTTATTCACGTTTCATTTATAACCGGTCAATTTTACGGATTGAAAAATTTGTTTTATACGAAAAAAAAACCGCTCGCTCGATATCTTAACAGAATAAAAAAACTTCTTTTTGATGATTTCACAAAAAACCCGCCGAAAGCCATACTCGTATCGTTCCATAACCAGCTTGAGCATACCGAATTTTTCTGGGATTATCTTAAGAAAAATTATGATTACAAAAAAACGCCGTACGATCTGCCTTTATCTCTGTATATAAGGAAAAATGAATGAAAAAAGATTTATTTTTTCTCAATGTTGTCTTTATTTTCTTTTTTTGGACAATTCATTTTTGAACAGCCTGAACAAATATCTTCTTTACCGGAGGCGAGATTATAAATTTTTCTGGCAACCGCTAATGCGGATAGACTAACTATAATAATAACAACTATTGTTTCTATCATAAAAAAAACTTATACGCCTATGTTAAACAAACAACCTATTTGATAAATCATAAAACTTACTATATATGCAATGAATCCCATCCCGAAAAATTGAAAGAAAGCCCATCGCCACTTACCACTTTCTTTTTTAATAACCGCAAAAGTAGCTACGCATGGAGAACTTAAAAGGCAGAAAATCATAATGCAGAAAGCTGTCAGGCTTGAATATGACGCGCTAAGTTTTTCCCGTAAAGACGGTTGGTTATCTTCTCCTGTTGAAAAAAGAACTCCCAACTGAGCCACAAAAACCTCTTTTGCCGCCAGTGAGCACATAAGGGCAGTGCCTATTTTCCAATCAAATCCAATAGGTTTAAGCAGCGGTTCTAATTCTTTTCCTATCCTGCCGGATACAGAATAAGACAGCTCTATTTCTCTGGCTTTAGCCGGAGACAACCCCGCGGTTAATTTTTCAGGAGGTATTGGAAACGCGGTAAAAGCCCATAAAACAATAGAAATTCCAAGTAAAATAGTGCCGGCTTTCTTTATATACATCCATCCTTTTTCCCACATATGAATCAGCACGCTTTTCAAAGTAGGCATTCTGTAAGGCGGAAGTTCTATCACAAACGGGTCTTGTTCGCCTTTAAACAATGTCAGACGTAACAATTTCGCACAGACAACAGCGACAATTATGCCCAACAGATAAATTACCCATAAAAGAGGAGCCCTCATATGTTCAGGAAAAAAAGCGGGCAGGATTAAGGTGTATATAGGCAGTCTCGCTCCGCAGCTCATAAACGGGAGCACCATCATTGTGGTTAGCCTGTCGTGTTTATGTTCAAGTGTACGAGTAGCCATTATGCCGGGAACAGAACATCCGAAACCGGTTAACATAGGAATAAAACTCTTGCCGTGCAGTCCGATTTTGGTCATAAACCTATCCATTAAAAAAGCGGCTCTTGCCATATAACCGGAATCCTCAAGTATTGAAATCGACAGAAACAAAAGCATAATATTCGGGAGAAAAGTCAACACTCCGCCGACTCCGCCGATTATTCCCTCAACGATTAAATTCTTAAGCATACTGCCTCCAGCTGTCGGCCAAACATAATTGACTGTTTGCGCAAGCCAAGAAAAAATTTTTTCAAGCCACCCCATAGGTATGGCCCCTACCGTAAATGTCAGGTAAAACATAAAATACATTAACAGTAAAAATAAAGGGATACCGATAAATTTATTTATTACGAAAGCATCAATTTTATCGGACATATTATGGCGTTGCTCAGCGGTTAGACGTACACATTCCCTGCAGGCCCCGGATATAAACCCGTATCTCTGGTCGGCAATTAACATTTCAGACGAAACACCGTAAAGTTTTTCTAATTTCATCCTATAATCAAATGCGCATTTAGTAATATCCTGTGATACTACACTCTGGTTTTCAATCTGTTTTAAAATCGCCTCATCATTTTCTAACAATTTTAAAGCAACCCAACTAGCATTTTCACAAACATAATCAGATTTTTTACATTGCCCCAACATAACTTTAAGTTTTTCCCGTTTACTATCTATATCTTTGCCATAACTGATAGCGATATTTTTTAATGGCGATTTCCCCACTTCCAGAATTTTATCCAAAATATCCGCCGTACCGATATTTTTGTGCCCAATACTGTAGACTATTGGAGCGCCCAAAAAAACGGACAACTTTTTTAAATCAAACGATAACCCGCGTTTTTTTGCTATATCGCTCTGGTTAAACACCACAATTATCGGTACTGCCATTTCGATTAACTGAACAGATAAATAAAGGTTTCTTTCAAGGTTAGATGCGTCAACCACATTAACAATAACATCAGGTTTATTATCGATTATATAATTTCGCGCTATGATTTCTTCAGTGGAATAAGCGGTAAGGCTGTAAGCTCCGGGTAAATCGATTATCTGAATTTTTACTCCTTTATATTTTTTAATACCTTCTTTGATATCAACAGTTACACCCGGATAATTCGCTACGTGCTGTCTGGCTCCTGTCAAATTATTAAAAATAGTGGTTTTACCTGAATTCGGATTGCCTGCGAGAGCCACTTTCAATAATTTTTTTTTAGATTCTTCAGCAATATTCTGTCCGGATATTTTAGCCATCTAATTAATCTTTCCTTAGAAAATAAAATTTTTTATATTTTTACTGCGTATGAAGCTCCACGCCCTTACGGACGTGGTATCTTCTGTTTCAACTTTCAGTTGTCCAGCCTGTTTTTCATATCATATGAAAAACTACTGGAACTTGCTCTCATCCCCGACCTCACGGACGGGGAGTTCCCGCTGGATTAAATAAACTAACTATAAATTAGATAAAATAATACAGTTTTTTGTTTTCAAATCATTTATAG
>JAGGZS010000099.1 GCA_021161885.1 bacterium | reverse complement strand
TTTTTATCCTTTCTTTTAATCCGCATTATAACAAATTTAACACTCTTTTTTATATGATTTTATTTCGCAACACTCCCATATTATACCATATGAGTAAATTAAGGATAAGTTAGAAAATATTGCCCAAAAATCGATTTTAATTTTACTTGACTAAATAGGCGTATTTGATATAATATCTGCTTTTATTTATCTAATACCAATCAATCGGAATTAATATATAACCAAATTATATCGTTTAAGGTGGCACTATGGAAAAAAATTATGTTGTTTTAGCTAAACAGGTTCCGGACACTAAAAAAATCACCGGAAAAGCAATGAAAGATGACGGTACGGTCAACAGGGCCGCGTTGCCGGCAATATTCAATCCTGATGATTTATGCGCCCTTGAAATGGCGTTACGCCTTAAAGACCAATACGGCGGAACAGTAACCGTTGTTACTATGGGACCCCCTTCAGCAACAGAAATATTAAGGCAGTCGCTTTACCGCGGCGCCGACAGATGTATCCTTCTGACCGACAGAAAATTCGCCGGTTCCGATACGCTTGCTACATCTATGGTGTTAAGTTACGCGTTGAAAAAAATTAAAAATATCTCTATTATTCTCTGCGGCCGGCAAGCAATCGACGGCGATACCGCTCAGGTAGGTCCTCAGGTAGCGGAAAAACTCGGGGTTGCGCAAATAAGTTATGTGCAGGAAATATTAAACATAAAGAAAAATACCGTGAAAATTAAACGAATAATAGAAAACGGATATGCTGTTCAGGAAGCGCCTATGCCTATTCTTATGACATGTTGTTCAACCAGTGATGCCTACGCCCGTCCGTGTAGCGCTAAAAATATTCAGCGATACAAAAAAGTCGCATCTTATTCGGAAACAGTCCAGAAATACATGGCTGACGGTACCCCTAAAGAGGAAGCATTTAAAGCAGCCAAAAATTATATCGAGTCATTGCCTAAAGAAAGATCGCCTATCGAAGAATGGGATATATCCACAATAGAACTTGATGAAGCCTTATGCGGATTAGGCGGGTCCCCTACTTGGGTAAAACAAATAGAAAGCGTTGTTTTAACCGCGGTTGACCATAAACATATTCCGGCAACAAACGAGGGCATATCATCACTTGTACTTGAATTGATTGATGACCATATTTTAGATTAAGAAAAAATTTTAACTTTTTTGAACAAAAAGGCAAAAACTGGAGAAATATTATGACAACAACGTCTACAAAACCGGAAGTGTGGGTTTTTATCCAGCATGAAGATAACACGATCAATGAAACCTCACTTGAACTTTTAGGGCGGGCAAAAGAGCTTGCCGTAAAACGAAACGGCATTTCCGCAACAGTTATTCTGGGCGACAACATCCGGAAGATTATTTCGGAAATATCAAGTTACGGACCGGATAAAGTTTATTTTGTCCGAGACAAGCGGCTTGAGCAATACCAAACTACCGCTTATACCAGAGCGTTAAACGATTTAGTCAGCCTTTACAAACCGGAAATTTTTCTTTTCGGGGCAACTATTTTAGGGCGCGATTTAGCCCCGCGTGTAGCGTCTTCTTTAAGGGTCGGGTTGACTGCCGACTGCACTGACCTTCAGATTGGCGACCACACAGCCAGAGGTGAAGAATTTAAAAATTTGCTGTACCAGATAAGGCCGGCTTTCGGAGGCAACATTATAGCTACAATCATTAACCCGAAAACCCGTCCCCAGATGGCAACCGTCAGGGAAGGCGTGATGCCCATGCCCGCGAAAAACGGTAAAACAAGTTCCGAGGTAATTGAATTCCAACCGGAATTAACGGATACGGATTTCATCATAAAAACTATTAAAAAAGAACTGACCGAAAAAACGGTTAACCTTAAAGGGTCTAATATTATTGTATCCGGCGGAGCCGGTGTGGGAAGCAAAGAAAATTTTGACTTGATTAAAGAGCTTGCCCATACTTTAGGCGGTGAAATAGGCGCCTCAAGAGCCGCAGTGGATTTTGGTTATATCCATCATGATCATCAGGTTGGGCAAACAGGAACTACTGTTCGGCCTAAACTTTACATTGCCTGCGGCATATCAGGCGCAATTCAGCATTTAGCGGGAATGCAGGAATCCGGCAAAATAATCGCCATTAACAAAGATCCCGACGCGCCTATCTTCAAAGTCGCTAATTACGGGATAGTCGGCGATATAAACGAAGTCGTTCCCAAAATGATTAAAGCCTATCGCCAGAGAGGAGTTTTATAAAAATGGAAAACTTTTTTAAAGATAATCAGGATATACTTTTTTATTTTGAACACGGTAACCTTGAAGATATAGCTTCTCGCCAAGAATACAATTTCGCGGATGCTGAAAATTTCGATTATGCTCCGCAAAACGCTAAGGACGCTGTTGACAGCTATTACAGGGTACTTGAGGAAGTAGGTGATATATCAGCCAATTACATCGCGCCCCGCAGTGAAGACATTGACCGGCAGGGAAATACCTATAAAAATGGGGAAGTTCACCTTGCCCCAGGTATGAAAGAATGTATCGACCGGCTTGCCAAAGCCGATTTAATGGGATTTACACTTCCGCGAAAATTCGGCGGGTTAAATTTTCCTACCCTTATTTACACTATGTCCATAGAAATAGTATCACGAGCAGACGCAGGTTTGATGAATATATTCGGTCTTCAGGGAATAGCGGAAACCATTAACGCCTTCGCCTCTGAAGAAATAAAACAGGAATATTTGCCGAGGTTCAGTTCCGGTGAAGTTACCGGATCAATGGCGCTAACTGAACCTGATGCCGGTTCTGATCTGCAGAACGTATCTTTAAGAGCGACTCAGCTTGAAGACGGATCATGGGTTTTAAACGGTGTTAAACGATTTATCACCAACGGATGCGGGCAGGTATCGCTTATTCTTACAAGGACTGAAGAAGGGGAAAAAGGCGGACTCGGGTTATCTCTTCATTTATATGAACGGGACAAAACAATGAAAATACGCAGAATCGAAGAGAAATTAGGTATTCACGGGTCGCCTACCTGTGAACTTCAGTTTAATAATTCCCCGGCACTGCTTATCGGAGAACGGAGAAGAGGTCTGGTAACTTACGTTATGGCTCTTATGAACGGTGCCCGATTAGGTATAGCGGCACAGTCGCTGGGTATCGCTCAAGCCGCTTATATTGAGGCGAGAAAATATGCAGCCTCACGCAAACAGTTTGGTGTTTCAATCGATAAATTACCTGCTGTTGCAGATATGCTCACAGAAATGCAGATAAAAATAGAAGCCTCGCGCGCCTTGACTTACGAAGCGTCTAAAATAGTTGATTATGTTCTCGGTTTCCATCGCAAAATGAAAGATGCGAACACTGACCCAGATGAGAAAAAACAGTTAAAAAGAACCGCCAAAAAACTTGACAGATTAGCTTCATTCTTAACCCCTTGTTCAAAATATCTTTGTTCCGAAATGTGTATTTTGGTTACTTATGATGCTCTTCAGGTACTTGGGGGAAGCGGTTATATGCAGGATTATCCTGTGGAAAGATTATACCGCGACGCCCGCATAACAACTATTTACGAAGGGACGTCTCAGTTACAGGTAGTAGCCGCTATGCGAGGAGTGCTGAGCGGATTAGCGGAAAAACGGTTTGTTGAATTGGCTGATATGGATTACAGCCAAACCGATTCATCTTATTTAAAAATTCTAGAACAATCACGAAAATATTTAGCCGATGCGATCGATTATCTCAAATCCCAAAACAAATCAGCTCTGATAGATTTACACGCCCGTAAACTTGTAGATATAGCCATTGACATTTATATAGGTTATCTGTTTTTAGGGCAAGCACAACATAGCGACCGCAAAAAAATAGTCGCCGACAGATACATAAAAACAACCACAGAAAAAATAAAAATGAATTTTAGCATTATCAAAAGCGGTGAACAAAGTACTCTCGATAATTTCGATGAACTGCTCGGCGCAGTGCCAGAAATGAATTAATTTTTGTTTGATATAATTATAAAAAAGCAGGATTTGAAAAATCTAAATCCTGTTTTTTGTTATTTATCAATTCGCGATGCTGAATAAAAAATCTGTGATCAGAGACAATTAGCAGTACTGCTCCCGTTGCTGTTATCCTGCAATTTAGCATAGAGTTAGGTTAAGCTATAAAATGCAATACGCGCGCTGAAACATACAAACAAACGAATTTTTCACATAAAAAAATTAATGAACTTGACCTGAAGGCAAATTGTCAATAGAATAAACCTTCTATTATATCTAAATAAAGGCATTTTTTTGAAGAAAGGTAAAAAAAAATGGGAAAAATAGAGAATGAATCTGAACAGGTAACCTGCAAACAGCATCCTGATGAGAAAACTATCTGGCAATGCGATGACTGCGGGGTGAAAATGTGCAAAAAGTGTACTTCAATAGGTTTTAAGTACAAAATATACTGCCCTGAATGTATTAAAAAGATAGATACTACCGCGGATAAACTTGTTTATCCCGCAGGAGTAGGCAAACGAATAGGCGCGGTTGTTTTTGATATAGTTCTTCTTGCGATAATAAATATATTTCTTTTTATTGTGCCGATTTTTTATTTTAATCCGATGTTGACGGTTACCATGTTCACTGTTTCATTTATTATTTTTGTATTATATTTTACGGTATTCACCTGGAAAATGGGGCAGACACCCGGTAAAATGGCTATGGAAATTGAGGTAATAAAGGAAGGGGCTCCTTCTGTTGGAATATTTAACGCGTTTTTACGGTTTTTTCTCGATAATTTAATTTTTCTTATTTTTGTTGTTTCGATTATATCCTTTTATTCCAGCCTTGCCTCGGGTATGGGGTTTGACCATATAGGTTCCTTAAACGAATTTTTTACTGAATTCAATAGATACGGTTTAACAACAAGCACTAAACTTGTTTTATGGATTCTTGCCGCCTTAAAAATGCTTGACTGCGTGATTATTGTATTTAACAAAAAACGACTCTCGCTGCACGATATATGGGCTAACACCCGAGTTATTTTAAGCATATAAAATTTTACTGGTTTGTTGTTAATTATTTTAGAGAGCTGAATGAATAATAAAAAGCAATCAAGTCCTTTACAAAAATCTAAGATTACGGCAACCGCTATACTTGCCAAAGGCAAGGATAATGCAAGGGAAATCTTAAGCACTTTATCTAATACCCGGCTGGTCAATATTTTTATAACCTCTACGCCGAAAGAGCGGCTGAAAATTTTATCTTTGCTTGATAACCCTGTTCATATAGTCAGAGCCGTACCTGAAGAAGAAATATACTGGACTATCAAAGAAGTGGGCATAAAAAACTCCCTGCCGTTACTAAAACTAACTTCGTCCGACCAGCTTCATTTCATATTTGATGTGGAATGGTGGGACGGCGATACATTGAGTCTTAAACGAATTTCTAAATGGCTTCAAGCAATTTCTAAATGCGGCAACTCTAAAGTGAAACAATGGCTTAACTCTTTTGATTTTGAATTGCTGGTACTCACATTTAAAAAGTTTATTAAAGTATTCAAACCCGACGAAATGACAAACGATTACGGCGAAGCAATTGATACCCTCCCTTTATTTACACTTGACGGAATTTATTTTATCCAGTTCATTAATAACGAAACTTCCCATCTGCTGAGCAAAATTTTAACTATACTTATCTCTATCGATACGCGGCTTTTTTCAAAAATAATGGAATTGGTTATTTGGAGTATTGATTCTGAGCTGGAATTCGAGTCGTTTGAAAAAACTCAAAGACGGCTTGAAGAAAAAGGATTGCCCGAATATGACGAGGCAAGGGAAATCTACAGGTTTATCCCAAATTCTAAAATAAACTCTATTCCCCTTAAAGAATATGATATAAAAAATGACAAAAAAAATATCCGTAAAAGTTTTTACCCTATGCGTATCAGCACATCGAAAAAATTATTTTTCACCAAGGTGCTCGACCGGATAGACAACTACTTTGTTTTAGAAGATTTAAGTTTAAGTCTTGCCCATGCGGCTAATAAAGTGCTCATTGCGGATAATTTCGCTATGAATGACCACGCCTCTTTTAAAAATAATCTGATAAAAATCGCTGGATATATAAATATCGGTCTTGAAGTTTTAAGCGGAAACGACGAAATACGGGCGGAATATGAACTCAAAAACAGATGGCTTGAACATATTTTTCAAGTGGGATGGAGCAGGGTTATTGAATTAAAACAAAAATATCAGACGGTTATTGAATCTTTAAAAGAAAAAAAAACAACTGATTTACTTGATTTTCCATACGGTGAAATCTTAAAAGGGCTCGACCGCAAAAATCCCCTGTTTTTTTCCGGTAAATCTAAAGATGAATACAACTTGTACCGTAATTTTCAATCTTTGGATGATTTGAATATGGTTGAGCAAAATATAGAAAATATTATTTACCTTACTGATCTGGTTTTTAATAAATTAGGATTAAAACCTATTCAAACTGAACTTGATGCTCCAGTTTATTACCAAGAAGCCAAACCATCGTTGAACTCTTTGTTTATGACCGGACTGCTCCATAAAATTATAAAAGGAAAATGGATATATCAGGCAGTCGGGCTTGAGGACATACAACGGTTTTTCGTGTGGATGTTTAACAGTAACACACGGTTTATGCAGCAGCAGTTCGATAATATTTTATCTGAAATTATGCAAATTCTTGAGTCTTCACTTAATTGTGGTTTTAACGAACGGCAGAAATTGTGTCTTAACGAGTTTTTATCGTCCTGCCTTAAAGATATGGAACAGGAATATAAAGAAGCTACGGAAGACGGTTTTTTTGATTTTATTTTGTTTAAATCAATCTATGTTCAGCAATATTAAAAAAAAATTTATATTAATTTTATATTAAGTAGGAGCTTACTAATGGGACACGTTCAAATTAAGCAACGGATGAAAAACGGTGAAACGGTTATTGGAACATGGAATTCTTTCCCTTCGCCTTCGGTTGTGAACGCTATCGGGTGTGCCGGATTAGATTTTGTTGTCATAGATTGTGAACACGGACCTATGAATTTTGAGACCGCGGAAAATATAGTTAGAGCGGCTGAAGTAAAAAATATGGATACTGTAATCCGCGTGCCCGCCAATAAGGATCATTTTATTTTAAGGGCCCTTGATATTGGATCTCACGGCGTGCAGGTGCCTCACATATCTACTTCCGGCGCCACTTCAGCGGTGGTCAATTCGGCTAAATATTCTCCTGTTGGCGAACGGGGTCTTTCACCGTTTACCCGTGCAGGCGATTACGGGGTTAACTCGGATAACCATATTGAGCAGTCTAATGAATCTACTTTAATTGTTTTGAATGTGGAAGGGGTCGAAGGGCTGAAAAATTTGTCTTCTATTTGTTCGGTTAAGGGGGTTGACGTTGTTTTTATCGGACCTTACGATCTGTCCCAGTCGCTCGGCAAACCCGGCGATGTGGAAAACATAGAGGTTATTTCGGCAATTAAACAAGCTGTGGCTGTCGCTAAAGAAAACAATATCGCCTGCGGTTCTTTTGCCCGCGACGAAAAATATCTTGATATTCTCTTATCATCTGGTGTGCGGTATATAACATATGGAGTCGACAGCGCGGTTTTAACTAACGCTTACTGCGATTTGATGTCTTTGTTTCAATCTGTAAGAAAAAAATAAATTTTGATTTAATTAATGATGTTGAGGGGCGGATGAATAGATTTGAACAGTTAACCGATCTATTAGATAATAAAAAATATTTTAAACTCGTATGCGGCGCTGGTAACGAAGACGCCAATCAGGTTGAGAAACTGGTTTTTGTATATACTCTTGCGGGCGCTAAAGGATTCGACTTGTCGGCTAACCCGAAAATAGTCTCAAAAGCCGTAGAAGCCATCAGCAAAGCCGTTGATTACGCATTAAAACTTGACAGAAAAATTTTAACACCCCCTTTTATTACAGTAAGTATCGGAATGAAAGGCGACCCGCATGTACGCAAGGCGTATATGAACGAAAATTGTGTTAAATGTTCTGCCTGTATATTTGTGTGCCCTACCGATGCCATAACAGAAAAACTTGAAATAATAGAACAAAAATGTATCGGATGCGGTGCGTGCGATACAATATGCAGTTTTAACGGAATATCTTTTTACCATAAAAATAAAAACCTTAAAAGTTTGCTGACTAAGTGCAAACAGGCAGGCGCGGAAAATATTGAACTGCATGCCGCTGTGCCTGATAAATCAACCATTGAGCAGGAATGGCAAATGGTAAACCAAGTTATCACAGACAACTATGTAAGTATGTGTCTTGACCGGCTTCACCTGTCTAATTTTGAAGTTGCTGAAAGAATAAAAAACGCTGAAAAAATAGCAGGCAGCCGATTGATAATTCAAGCCGACGGAGTACCCATGAGCGGCGGCAAGGATGATTATAACACAACTTTGCAAGCTGTCGCTATGGCGGATATAGTCAATAAATCAAAACTCGGCGTAAAAATTCTTCTGTCCGGCGGCACAAACAGCCAAACCGTTAAACTCGCAAATATGTGTGCTGTTGGTTTCCATGGAGTCGCCATAGGGACTTTTGCCAGAAACATCGTTAAAAATCAAATCAGTGTAACTAATTTTTGGGATGATGACGGCGCGATAGTATCGGCGGTAAATGAAGCCTTTTTGCTCGTAACAGAATCTATAGGTGAAATAAAATGGTAACTTTTTCGGTAAACAATAAAACAATAAAAAACATAGAACTTGCGGTTTTCGATAAAGACGGCACCATAATAGACCTTTATAATTACTGGTGCCATATGATCGAGCTAAGGGCTGAAAATCTTTGCTGCTATTGCGCGATTTCTTGCGATGACCATAAAATTAACTTGATGTATTCTATGGGTGTTGACGTTAAAAATAATCGGCTCCGCCCGGACGGTCCTGTCGGATTGCTTCCTCGATCTGATGTCAGGTTAGCCGCCCAAAATTATCTGCGTCCCATAAAAAAAATATCCGATACTAAAGCCGAAGAAATTTTTAAAGAAGCCGACAGGTTATCGCTCAACCTGCTCGATAAATTTATAAAACCTATACCCGGAGCGATCGAACTGCTTAAAAACCTAAAACAACAAAACTGTAAAATCGCCATAGCCACAACCGATAAAACAGAAAGAGCCGAACTTGCCGCCTCGTTTTTAAAAATAGATAACCTTTTCGATATGATAGTCGGAGCGGATAAAGTTGCCCTTTCAAAACCAGCTCCGGATATGCTTCGCATGATTTGCCGTAATTTATCCTGCGATCCTGCAAATGCGGTAATGGTCGGCGACGCTAAAACCGATGTGTTAATGGGGATAAATTCCTGCTGTAAGGCGTCCATAGCTGTTTGCACCGGGTTGACACCGAAAGATGAGCTGTCCGCGTTAACCCCTTATATCGCCGACAACATTGCGGAAATATTTTTGCTGTAATCCTTTTTTTATTCAGGTTATAGTGGGAAAAATTTTTTTTTTAGTGCTCTAAATTACAACATATTGCGAGTGTTAAATATTAAGATAAAAGGAGAGTTTTTAAATGGCTGTTAATTTAATGATTTTGTTCGTGTTATGTGGATTTATTTTCGCGGGACCGTGTTTCGCGGATGCGACAGCCGAGTCAAACGCGGTTGCCATCAATACAGTATGGATACTGATAGCGGCATTTCTTGTATTTTTTATGCAGGCTGGGTTTGCTCTTGTGGAAACAGGTTTTACAAGAGCAAAAAACGCAGGTAACATTATTATGAAAAACCTAATGGATTTTTCAGTAGGCACGATAGCATATGCAGTTATTGGATTCGGCTTGATGTTCGGCGTTTCAAAATTCGGTTTATTCGGTACAGACGGTTTTTTTATGTCAACGCTTAACCCCTCAACACCGCAAGGGTTGTGGCAGTTCGCTTATTGGCTGTTCCAAGCGGTTTTTGCCGCTACCGCCGCTACAATCGTCTCGGGCGCAATGGCTGAAAGGACAAAATTTACAAGTTATCTTGTTTACAGCTTTTTTATTTCAGCATTTATATATCCAATAGTAGGACACTGGATTTGGGGCGGCGGATGGCTGAGCAAATTGGGATTTATTGATTTTGCGGGATCAACAGTTGTTCATTCCTTAGGCGGCTGGGCGGCTCTTGCCGGAGCTATTGTACTGGGACCGAGAATCGGCAAATATACTCCTGACGCTAAACCGAAAGCTATACCGGGGCATAATATACCGCTTGCGGCATTAGGCGTATTTATTTTATGGTTCGGCTGGTTCGGGTTTAACCCGGGCAGCACTACGGCAGGCACAAATTTAAGTATCGCGGTTATCGCGGTAACAACAAATATCGCAGCCGCGGGAGGAGCGATATCAGCTATGATAACCGTATGGATACGATTCGGTAAACCAGATACATCTATGACCCTAAACGGTGTTCTTGCCGGATTAGTTAGTGTAACAGCAGGATGCGCTTGTGTTTCTCCTTTATCCGCGCTTATCATTGGTGTCCTTGCCGGCGTTCTTGTGGTTCTTGCAATTGAATTTATAGATAAAATATTAAAAATTGACGATCCGGTCGGCGCTATATCTGTGTATGGTGTATGTGGCACTTTCGGAACACGTTGCGTCGGTCTTTTCGCCTAGCCTTCTTACTGCGGAGCCAGCGGGATAGGCGATGCCGCAGGATTATTTTTCGGTGGCGGAACTAAACTTTTTTTGACTCAGCTAACAGGCGTCGCATCGGTTTTTTTATGGACTTTTTCGGGAGACTTTATCCTTTTTCTGATCATTAAAACAATAATCGGTCTGTGTGTTTCCAAGATAGAAGAATTAAAAGGGCTTGATATTGAGGAACACGGTATGGAATCTTACGCCGGATTCCAAATTTTTATAACGGAATAATTTTTTTAAATTTATACCTAAATCAAGGAGCTTTTTAAATGAAATTAATAATAGCGATGCTTCAGCCGCATATGCTTCCAAACGTAAAACAATCTCTTTTTGACGCGAATATACATAAAATGACTGTCAGCAAAGTACTTGGATGCGGTCAGCAAAGAGGATACAGCGAAACTTATCGAGGGGTAGTTTATGAAATAAATCTCTTGAAAAAGATTCGTTTAGAAATAGCGGTAAACGATGAGTTCGCCAAACCCACAATAAACGCTATAATAA